>JBFFHG010000375.1:0-4709 GCA_041557055.1 Desulfosarcinaceae bacterium | reverse complement strand
GGGAACATTGGATATATTGAATAATATTTACTAAAACAAAGGGAGCAAAAACAATCGGCGGCGGGACGATTTTCATGTGGGCGGACCGCCTGATCAAAATGTCATGTGAAGTCCTACACGTTATAGGCTGTGAACCTACAAAACAAGGCGGACGCCCGCCTGTTTCAGTTGGTGGGCGTTTCACCGGTCTTTTCCCAGTGAATGGCGTGTCGCACCAGTTCGTTGGCGTGTTTCAAGTTGAGCTTCTCTTTGATCCGTTCCCGGTAGGTGCCGATGGTCTTGATGCTCAAGTGCAGTTTTGAGGCGATTTCACGGGTGGTAAGCCCCTTGCCGATCATGCAAAAAACCTCGAACTCCCGATCTGTCAGGCGGTCCATTGGGGATCGGCCGCCGCCGCCGGTGCCGTCGGCCAGGTTGGTGAGGATTTTGTCTTTAACCTGATCGTTGAGGTATATCTTGCCCGTCAGCACCTGGCGGATGGCGGTGACCACCGACTCCATGGCCTCCTGCTTCATGATATACCCCCGTGCGCCGGCATGCAGGGCGCGCTCTGCGTAGAGAAGCTGATCGTGCATGGAGAGGATGAGCACCGGGATTTTTTTGTTCCGGCGGTTCACCTTTTTGGTCAGTTCGATACCATCGCTGTTCTCCAGGGTTATGTCCGCGATGATCAGGTCCGGTTCCAGCCGTTCAATGGCCTTCCACGCCCCGGAAACGTCGGTTGCCTCGCCGCATACCGCCATGTCCGGCTCCTGGTTGATAAGCTCACTGAGGCCCCACCGGAAAATCGGGTGATCCTCGACGATCAGAATCTTTTTTTTGATATCGGTCATAGGCCAATGGGGGTGCTGTATTGTCACTCAGGCAGATTTCCACAACCGTTCCACCATCTTCAGGGGTGCGAATCTTCACCCCAGCGTGGATCATATTGGCACGAAACCCCATGATCCGCAAGCCCATGCCATGGGTTTGCGGAGCGGCCGCAATGCCTTTGCCGTCATCGTGCACGCAGAGCCGCATGCGCTCTCCCCGGTTCTCCAGTGTAATGGTGATCGCCTTGGGCCGCCCGTGGCGCACCGCATTGTGAACCGCCTCCTGAACAATGCGAAACAGGTGGGTGGCTGCCAGGTTATCCCCAATCGACACCGGCGCTTTGCATTCAAAGCGGCAGGCGACCCCGAACATCGATTGGGTGTTGTCAGCCAACTCTCGCAGGGACGACTCCAAGCCGCGGTCCACCAGGTAGACCGGGCACAATCCCCTTGCCAGCCGGCGGGTCTTGGTGATGGCGTTTTTGACCAGGCCGGTCACTTTTTCCGCCAGAAGCGCCTCGTCCGGGGCTTTTTGGGCAAGTTTTCGCACCAGCACCTTACCCAATCCCTGGATGCCGATAAGATGGGGGCACAGGTCATCGTGAAGGTCCTGGCCGATTTTCTGACGCTCCCGGTCGCCGATGTCCATCACCTCTTTTTCCAGCCGTTTAAGGTCCGACACATCCCGGTGAATAATCACACTGCCCACTTGGCGGCCGTCCGGGGCCCGGTAAACCGCGCCGCGGGTACTGACGTCAATGATTTGCCCGTTTTTTGTCAATCGGCGGGTCTCCATACTGGACAGGGGTTTGCCGGATGCAATGGTGTTCAATCCTTTGCGGGTCTCCTCCCGGTTCTCTTCGGGAACAAAGCGATCCATTTTCCTGCCCAGGCACTCTTGGGCGGTCCATCCGAAAATCTCTGTAAAGGCCGGGTTCAGGTAGGTGACTTTGCCCGCCATGTCGTAGACCACCATGGGGTCGGGCAGAGCCTCGATCACCGACCGGTAGCGGCTTTCACTGACCCGCAGGGCGGCTTCCGCGCCCTTGCGCTCTTTGACCTCGGCCTCCAGATTCCGGCTGTATCTCTCCAGCCGCGCCATAAAGACGTTGAAATAGCCGGCCAGGCGACCCACCTCGTCATCGCTGCGCAAATCCAGACGCACGGAGAGATCCCCCCGGGCGCCCTGTTCAAAACGATTGACCAGTTCGGCCAGCGGGTTGGTGATACTGGCGCTGATCATCACCGTGATGGGCACCACGAGCAAAATTCACCCCAGTACGGTGATGATCATCACGTGATTCACTTTGTTCAAGGGGGCATAAAACTCGTCCAGATAGCTGGAAGAGGCCACCATCCATTCATACTCGGGAAGGTATTTGTAGAGCACCAGCTTGTCGCGCATATTTTTCTCTCCCGGGTTGCGCCAGGAGTAGACCATTTTGCCTGTTTTTTCTTTCAGCATGGTTTGCAGCGGATGTTCGGGGAAGGCTTGCTCTTTGATCACATTCACCCCCTGCAGGCTCGGATGGATAATGATGTTGCCCTTGTTGTCGGTGACAAAGGCGTAACCGCTCTGGCTGAAACGCAAGGAGAGGACACTGTGCCTGAAATCGTCGATGTCGACCAGGCTGCGGAACTCCTTGCGATAGGAGGAGACGGCGATAATCCAGTCCCAGGGTTCGAAATAGGTCATATACATGGCCTTTGGCCGGGCCCCGGCTTCGTCCGGGTTCCGCCAGTCGTACTCGATGTAGCCTTGTCGCTTCTCCCGCATTCGTTTTACAAAATCGTAGCGGTTGATATCCTGGCCGACCCATTCGGTTTCCGGGTGTACCACCATCATTCCCGCACTGGAGACGCAGGCAATGTATCCGGTGCTGCCGATACGCTGGCTTAACAGCAGCGATTCGGCCATCTGCCTGGCCTGCGCTTGGCTGAGTTCACCCTTTTGGAACATGGCGTACAGGCGGGTGACCATATCCAGATTTTTTTCCGCCGCGGCCCGGAGGTAATTCTTGATAGAGAGCGATACCGAGGTTTGAACCATGTTGAGCATGGCTTCGGTCGAATTTTTCAGTTCGCTTTCGATGTTGACCTCGATGGTGGTTCGAATGATCGAGTAGAAAACAATGAATCCCAGCGTAATAATTACGATGAAGGCGGCCAGATAGCTGAAAAGCAGTTTGTAACGAATGGGGGGATTGGAGAGGAAACGGATGGCGGTCATGTGCCTGCCTTTCGCTGAAACCGGCGCGCCGCCGTGATCATACGGGGCCGAAAGAGGTTTGTCCGTTGTTTTTCCGCATGTTGATGGGCTCCGGACCATGATCTGAAGCCGAAATGATAAAATGACAATACCAAGATCGTTCATCTGCCGCAAGTCGCTTGAAACCTTATTGCTGCACAGGCCGCCCCTTTGCAAACGACAATCAGCATCTGTTTTTTGTGAATGATGGTAAAAATTTGAATAAAGATTGTGTGCTTTGCCGTATTGGCAAGGTCTCGGTCATATAAGCAGGGGCAATTGTTCCCTTAAGTTTAACAAATATAATAATATTTTAATCTTAACATTGACAATCTGACTGCATTGATGCATTTTATATGCACTGAAAATAGTGCGAACTCTTCTCTGCCAATGGGAAAAAGGATTTTTGTGTTTAAATGAAACATGGAACGGTAAAAAATGTTTGAAACTGCAAAGAAGAATCAAAAGGTAACCGATCTTATCATCTCCCAGATCAGGGATGCGGTGCTGTCCGGGCAGTTGAAGCCGGGGGACCGCCTGGCCTCCGAAAAAGAGCTGATCGACCAGTTTGAGGTGAGCAAGGCGACTTTGCGTGAGGCGTTGCGGGCCTTGGAGTCCATGGGGTTGGTGCAGACGCGAAAAGGCGCCGGCGGCGGAATCTATATCACCGAGGTCAATTTGCAGACCACCATCCACAGCATGATGAACTTTTTGCACTTTAAATCGCTTTCCGTCCGTGAAATTACGATGTTGCGTTTTATGATGGAGCCGATCATCGTTCGTATTGCAGCACCAAAAATTACGGACAAGGAGATCGAGCAGTTGCAATCCTTTCTTACGAGGGTGGAGACCGACGACGAATCCCGTAAGAAAAAGGATATCAGTTTTCATCGTTATCTGTCCAGGATGACACAGAATTCCATGCTTATCCTGATTATCGATTTTGTTGAAAGCCTTTTGAATGAGATAAAACAACTGCTTCAATTGGATGCTGATTTTTATACCATGGTCAATGATGGCCATCGTCGTATTCTGGACTGTTTGATCAAGGGTGACGCGGTCGCCGCCAGCAAGGCGATGGCCGACGATGTGATCATGGTGGGCAGGTATCTTTCCGAAAGGCTTGGGGAAGAAGCATTCGATCCCTCGGATTTTGATCTTCATCATCATTCGGTGTGCCAGGCGTCGCCTGTCGCCGACCAGGCATCTGCTGTCGGCCATGAAATCATGAAAGGTCTTGAAGATTTGAATCTCAATCCACATGAATTGGCCAATGTAAAAGTCCTCAAGGCGATGGGCAGCGCCGACCTTTATCTGGTTGTTCCCCATGACGGCGCAAAAAGTGAGGCGTAAGCCGCGCGCGGCAATCCGTCGCAATGGCCCCAAACCTCATAAGCACCGTCTAAAAACCCCATCAGGCAAGCCTTTCCGCCGCTGAATGATTCAGTCTTTTGGAAGCCGGCTCTTTGTGCCCGGTCAGGATGGGTAACGCACCGGTTTTGATCAATAACATCCACATCTAAACTGAACGCCCGCTGCGGTATTTTTAAATATCCATATATTTAAGTCCATTCAGATGCCTCTGTCCACCTGTGAACCGATTGGTTTATCTTTTACGGCCATGTGTGATTGGTGAAGCGGTTCGGCGG
>JBFFHG010000374.1:0-4710 GCA_041557055.1 Desulfosarcinaceae bacterium | reverse complement strand
CGGGCAAATTGGCCATTTATGGATGGGCACTATTTAACAAATCATATCAGCCTTATTCTTGGTTATAGGTCCGAATTTTTATTCAACCTTAAACATAACCCCTTATCGGAATCGAAAATGGATTCGCTGATCCCACTGCAAAATTATTATGGATTGAATTTGGGCGGAAAAGAGTGTCCGTTTGCATCAATTAAGCCTGATAGCGGGTTCATCGTAAGACCCTGCGTCACGCCCCACCCAAACGCCCCCGACAAACCATGAATCTTGAACCACCAGCTACAACCGATAGATGGTGGGAATATTGTCGGCATCCACTTCGATACCCACGGTGTCGCCGGTTTTGAATCCCAGGCGTTGGAACGCTTTGACCGTGACCTCATGCTTTTCGAGGTACCAGTAGACGGACCACAGAGGATTGCGCACCGTATCGATGCCATAGGCATCATGGCTGCCAAGATTGATCCGCAATTTGTCTTTGGCAATCATGGTGTCTGCCTCGGCAATGAAGTTGTCGATCTCGTATAAATTATTGTGGAGCGCTTGAGACAATTGGGCATGCAACTCGGGCGTCTCATCCAGATAGTGGCTGGCGATCTGGAACAGCTCCTCCGAATCCTGAATGGAGAGTCCCAGCACAGCGTAACGCTGATGCTTGAGGGCAAAGGTTTCCATATCCATTTCGTAAGTCTTGATGGTATGGATAAGATCCTCGATGCCGGTTTTGGGCTCCCGGCAGCCCAGCAGCAGATCTTCGCACTGGCTGATCAAGTTGATGTAAAATGTTTTATTATCGATGACATAAAGGGACCGCTCGCGATAATTGCGGCGTTTGCGCACCCGTCGCAAACCATCGAGGCGGATGCAGCGCTCGCTCTCTTTCTGCTCCAGGGTCTCAATGTGGGAGATATCTTTGGCCTGGACCACGAAAATCTCGCCCTGGGCGGAGACAATAAACTCGATCTCGCAACGAAATCCTAAAAATTCCTGGATTTCTTTGGATAACTGCAACAATCTTCGGTCATGGGGAATTTGGGTGATAAAGGGCTCTTTCTGAACTTTCCTGGAACGGTCCCGGCAATAACCGAACTCCCACTGGTTGCCCAACACCTTGGCCATGACGCCGGTGCCTTCAATAAACGGCATCACAATCACCCCCAGTTGATCCAAATCGATTTCCGGCGCGTGGCTGAAGCGCTGTTGCCGTTGAACGGAAAGGCGTTTGGTGGTGGTGGCCATACGAATCATTTTTTGGCGGGCATATTTAATCCCCCCCACATCGGCATAGGTGCCGAAAGAATCAAAAGTCCCGCTTTTGTACTCTTCCTCCCTGGGATGGGCGCTGCGCGCAATCACCTTATAGCCGTCGCAATTGTCGGCTAAAAAAGCCTCCAACCGCTCAAAACGCTCGCTTTCAAAGTCATCCGGCGTCAGATAAATGAAAGGCGGTACATTGAACCCGCCGGCCGTCAGCTTTTCCAGCAGCCCGGCTTTTTCGGGGATATTTGTTTCCATGGATTGATGTCCTCTGAATTACGCACAACGCCATCGCATTCATGTTGATACAACCTACCAATAACACGGAATATCAAATATCAAAATATCAAATGGCGGATGAGGATCTAAGCGGATATAAGAGATCCACAGCCGGCATTGCCGGAACCCGGCCATCGGCAAACCAGACCACAGCCCGTCACAACGTTAAATGATTCGCCCCCGAGTGCTGACCACCACCTGCTTAAAGGGAATGCTGATTCCGGACTTTTCCAACCCCTTTTCCACGATGACAGGCAAACCGGAACAGCAGGGCACCTCCATCACCACGGTGGTGATGCTTTTAATACCGGCGGTTTTAAAAATAGCCGCAAATTTTTCGACGTACGCCTGAACGTCATCAAACTTGGGGCAGCCGATCATCACGGCTTTACCCTGCATGAATTCCTGATGCAAGCCGGGAAAGGCCACCGGCACACAGTCCGCCACCACCAACAGGTCGGCGCCCTTCAAAAACGGCGCATGGGGCGGAATCAGGCGAATCTGGACCGGCCAGTGGGAAAGCGCCGATGGCTGGCCGCCTTCTTCGCCGGGCTGCCGCATTTTTATCCTGGCCGATGGACAGGGAGTGAAACTCTGAATCTGGGTGGAGGGGCAGCCGCATGGCATGGTCTTGGTTTCAAGTTGCGTTTCAGTCTTATGGGCCGCCAGGTGAACTTCCACCGCATCTTCATCAAATGCTTCGGCCTCACGTTCGATAACCTGAAGCGCGCCCTGGGGGCATTCACCGATACAGGCACCCAAACCATCGCACAAATTATCTGAAACAACCTTAGCCTTGCCGTCCACAACGGCCAGGGCGCCCTCAGCGCAACCGATCACACACTGACCGCAGCCGTCACATTTTTCTTCATCGATCTCAACGATTTTGCGTGTTATTTTCATTATGTCACCTATTCGATTTTAACCTTGCTTCAAAGCGATCCATTGGTTTTACACGCTGCTTCCTGAACGGCGAGATCCTCGGCCTCCATCAGCAGCCCATACTCAGGTCCGGCATCTTCCGCACCGCCGTCATCAAGCCGTCCGATCATCGTGCAAACCTGCTCCACCAGCGGCGACGGTGCTTTGAGGTCGATCAATATGGCCCGCGCCACCGGGGCTTCGTTATTCCCTTCGGCCGAATCCAGTCCCCACAGATAAGCGGCAATGAGGATGACCGGCAGATCGGCCTGTCTCTTCTTGGCGATCGCTTCGGCATGACGAACACGCCGGGCAATATGGCCGATACGTTTAAAATCGCTTTTCAGGCGGCGCTTGACGGCAACCGCCACCCGGTCTTTGAGCAGGTCGGCCTGCTGGGCCGCCAGTTCGGGAGGCAGATCGCCCAGGCATTGCTCGGCGTACTGGCAATAGGCCGCGCAACCGAAATCCATCCTGGGATTGACGAACCGATGGCCGCAGTTCCTGCATTTACGCGTGGTGTCGTCCTTGAAGAACTCCACCCGTTGGTTGCATTGGGGGCAGTTGACTTCAAAAATCGATCCGGCTGTCCAGAATTGCGTATCTTGGCCCGGGCATTTCATATTGTGACTCCCTGTGACGGTCTATCTGTTTATCAACTGACCTGGCCCTGAGGGCCAGGTCTTTCAGGCCGATAGCACGACGGCCTATCCCAGAATCGCCTTCAGATCCGCTTCAGGGGTTCCAATGGGCATGATGTTGAAGTTCTCCACCAGCACATTCAGCACGTTGGGGCTGATAAAAGCCGGCAAACTGGGCCCCAAGCGAATATCCCTGATCCCCAGGTAGAGCAGGGTCAGCAATATGACACACGCTTTTTGCTCGTACCAGGAGAGGATCATGGACAGGGGCAGATCATTAACGCCGCACTCAAAAGCATCGGCCAGGGCCACGGCGATCTTGATCGCCGAGTAGGCATCGTTGCACTGCCCCACATCCAGCAGACGCGGAATGCCGCCGATGTCACCCAGATCCTTGTCAAAAAAACGGAACTTGCCGCATGCCAGGGTCAAAATCACGCAATCGCCGGGCACCTGCTCCACAAAACTGGTGTAGTAGTCGCGGCCCGGTTTGGCGCCATCGCAGCCGCCCACCAGGAAGAAGTGACGGATGGCTTTGCTCTTGACCGCTTCGATCACCTGACCGGCCACGCCCATGACGGCGTTGCGGCCAAAGCCCACCATGACCGACTTGCCGGGCTCGTCCTGAGGGAACCCCGGCATGGCCAGGGCCTTCTCGATGGCCGGCGCAAAATTCTTGTCGGCAATATGCTTCACCCCCGGCCAGCCCACCAGTCCGGTGGTAAAAATACTATCCATATAGCTGTCCTTGGGTTTCTGGATGCAGTTGGTGGTCATGATGATGGCGCCGGGGAAGGCGGCAAATTCTTTGGCCTGATTCTGCCAGGCCGTGCCGTAATGTCCATAAAAATGCGGGTGCTTCTTCAGTTCGGGATATCCGTGGGTGGGCAGCATTTCACCGTGGGTGTAGACATTGATGCCCTTGCCTTGGGTTTGTTTCAGAATCAGCTCCAGATCCTTCAGATCGTGGCCTGAAACCAGAATGGCCTTGCCGGCCTTGACCCCCAGCGGCACGCTGGTGGGCACCGGATGACCGTAAGTGCCGGTGTTGCCGGCGTCCAGCAACTCCATGGCCCGCAGGTTGACCTCTCCGCATTTGAGGGCCAGGCCCACCAGGTCATTGATACCCAAAGCGTTGTCCAGAGTGGCTGCCATGGCTTCATGAATAAAGGCGTAAACCGCATCATCTTCCTGGCCCAGAATGCGGGCGTGGTCTGCGTAGGCGGCCAGCCCCTTCACACCGTAGGTCAAAAGTTCCCGCAGACTGCGAATGTCGGCATTCAACCCTGTATCCGCCATAACGCCCACGGTTTCACCCTGGGCCACCAGCCCGTCTCTGGTGGCGGCCGGCGTAAAGGTCGCCGGGCCTTGCGGCAGCGCCCCGGCTTTGATCGTCAACTGTTCCCGCAACCGGACGCACTCATTGATCAGGGCCACAAATCGATCGGCATCAAAATCAACATTGGTCAAAGTGGAAAAAATGGCTTCGCAGGTAAACTTATTCACTTGCGCGTCCACATGACCGGCCTTGCGGGCGGCAACAGCCGCAAGGGAAAGGTCCTTGACCGCATAGAGCAATAAATCCTGAAGAACCGCCACATCGGGTTGTTTGCCG
>JBFFHG010000373.1:0-4718 GCA_041557055.1 Desulfosarcinaceae bacterium | reverse complement strand
GCCGCGCGCTGCTCGATGCCCTGGGGTTCGGGGGAATCGAGGCCGCCGCGGATGCCGATTGGGACGATGTGCGGGCGCTGGAAATCGACTTGCTTTAAACAACTTGCGCCGACACCGGTCGCATGACGTTTCACAAAGTGAACGGGTATGTCTTTCAGGCTTAAAACGATCATCGGTATCGCCGCCATCGAAGCCCTGCTGCTCTTTATCCTGATCTGGAGCAGCATGGCCTTTCTCAAGGAGTCCAACCAACAGGAACTGACCCGGCGCGCGGAAACCACGAGCAAGCTCTTTGCCGCCATGACCAAAGATGCTGTGCTGGCCACGGACCTGGCCACATTGGACAGCTTCATCCTGGAGATCATACGCAATCCGGGCATCGTCTATGCGCGTGTGGTCAGCCGCACCGACGGCGTCCTGGCCCAAGGCGGCGACGGCACGGCGATGGCGAAGCGGTTTGCAGCCGACACCCTGCTGGAAAAAGTGCGCGACGGCGTTTTCGATGTACGCGCCCCCATCGAGGAGGCGCAGATCACCTACGGCTATGTGGATGTCGGACTGGATGTAAACCAGATGCGCGCTGTTCTTCAAAGGGCGCGCAAGCAGGCCCTGACCCTGGCCGGCATCGAAATGGCGTTGACCGCCCTTTTCTCTTTTGTGCTGGGAATGTATCTGACCCGTCAACTGCGCCACCTGAAGGACGCCGCCCAGCAAATCGCCGCCGGTCAACTGGGTTATCAGGTCAAGGGCAAGGGCAGGGACGAACTGGCCGGGGTGGCGATGATGTTCAACCACATGTCCGCTCGACTGGAAGAGACCTATGCACGATTGATGCGATCACTGGGTGACCTGACCGAAAGCGAAGCCAAAATGCGGGCCATTTTGCAGGAAGCGGTGGACGGCATCATCACCATCGACACAAAAGGACGTATCGAATCTTTCAATCCGGCGGCCGAAAGAATATTCGGTTATACCGCCCGGGAAATCATCGGGCAGGATGTCAATATGCTCATGTCCGAACCCAACCGCAGCAACCACCAGGAATATATCGACAAATACCTGAACACCGGCGAGGCCCGGGTGATCGGCATCGGCAGGGAGCTGGCGGGCCGGCACAAAAACGGCACGCCGATCCCCCTGGATCTGGCGGTGAGCGAAATCCGAATCAACGACCGCCACCTGTTTACCGGTATCGTACGCGACATTACCAAGGCCAAGGAGGCTGCCACCGAGCTGAAAAGATACCAGGAAGGGCTCGAACAGATGGTGGCTGAAAGGACCCGCAAACTTGAACAGACCCAGGCGGATCTGATCACCCGGGCCATGGCGTCGGCCAGGGCGCAAATGTCCGCCATGGTTCTGCACAATATCGGCAATGCCGTCACGCCGGCGGGCATCCACTTGGAGCGCCTGGAATCCGGCGAAGGGATGGAACTGGCCGGCTACCTGGATAAATGCTACTGCGACCTGGCGGACCATACCGGCGATCTTGGCGCCTATATCACCGGGGATCAAAGGGGCCGGCAAGTATTTGCATCCATGGGAGAGATGATTGCGGCGCTGAACAAACATGAACGGCACCGCGCCGACGCAATCGAAAAAATCCGCCAATCCCTGGCCTATGTGTCCGACACCCTGGCGCTTCAGCAAACCTATACATCCAACGATAAGGAACTCAAGGAACTGACCGATCTGAACCTGTTGATCGAAGATGCCCTGCGCATGCAGATGGGCTCGCTGATAAAAAGAGGGATCACCGTCACAAGGCGTCTGGCCGACCGTCTGCCCCCGCTTCTCATCGCCAAGAACCGGCTCATGCAAGTACTTGTCAACGTTATCAAAAACAGCTACGAGGCAATCGATGCGGTTGAAGAGCGCAACCTTCCAAAAACCATAACGATCACTTCGTTCAATGAGAAGGGGCGGGTGGGGTTCACCTTGTCGGACAGCGGCATCGGCCTGACCGCCGGCCAGATGGAGACCATATTCAAGTTCGGCCAGTCGGGCAAGGGCTCATCCGGTATGGGGCTGTACTACTGCGAAATGTTCATCCGGGCCAACAACGGTCAGATAAGCCTCGAAAGCGAGGGGTTTGGCAAAGGCGCCACATTGACCATCAGTTTCGACGACATCGGGCCGTGAAAACAACAGCTCAGATGAAAAGACAGCATCTATCCATCCGCCACGATTGGATTCCGAATGGCCCCGATTTTTTCCACCCAGCACACCACCTCGTCTCCGGCATGAAGCACAATGGGCGGGTCCCGGAAGATGCCGACACCGGCAGGGGTGCCCGTAGAGATGATATCGCCGGGCACCAGCGTGATGTCCTCGCTCACATCGGCAATGATCTGATCTATTCCGAACAACATATCGCGGGTGCTGCCCGCCTGCATCAGCCGGCCGTTGACCTTGGCCGTCAAGCGCAAGTCGTGAACATCGCCGATCTCGTCCGGCGTTACCAGGGCCGGTCCCAGGGGGGCAAAAGTATCAAAGGATTTACCTCGAAACCATTGGGAGTGGGCAAATTGAGCCCGGCGGCCGGAGACATCGTTCATCACCGTGTAACCGGCGACATAATCAAACGCCCTGGCCGCGGGGATGCGCTTGCCTGCCCTGCCGATCACCACGGCCAGCTCCACCTCCCAATCGACCTGGTCCGAACTTCTGGGCAAAACCACCGGATCAAAGGGGCCGTTCAAAGCGTTGGGCGTCTTGCAAAACAGAAGGGGGGCCGCCGGTATTTCAAAACCGCCCTCTTTGGCATGTTCCGAATAGTTTTTGCCCAAACAGATAATCTTTGCCGGCGCGGCCACAGGCGGCCCCAAGCGAACCGCCATGACTTGGGGCGCGACCTTCAAATCCGCCAGTTTTTCCATCCATCCCTCTGTGAAAAAACGCTCGCCAATGTCAGGGATATTGGAAAAATGGGCTCTCAAATCCACGATCCCCTCCCCCACCATGAGACCGGGGCGCTCAGCACCCGGTTGCCCAAAACGAATTAATCTCATAACCACCCCATACGTATAATAAAAAGCGATTCAAACAAAGTCTCAAGCCCGTCGTCACCCGCTTCGCTGCAAAATGCCACGATCTCATGCAGGTGTAAACCCAATTCACAGGTGCCCCTCCAAGAATTGAGTCCAATTCGTATTTCAAATTTTTACAAGTGATTGCGGTTCGACATGGCAAGACCGGACTTTACAAATATTGGCAATCAAGCTACAAAGCAAAAAAGATACGGCTAAGAATAAGTGAAAAAAGGATTGTTCATGGGGTTGAAGCTGCCCGGCGAACCGACTATCGCCCATTCCCAGATCAGTAGCGACCGGGATTCCAAGGATAAGCACCAAATTCGAAAACTGGGAGACCTTTTCAGTATCCTGGGAACGGACCCGGCTCAGAATATCCATGCCATTGTTCGCCAGGCCTGCAAGGTGTTTAATTGCACCAGCGCCCTTTACAGACGGCTGGGCGATGAAGAGACTTCGCTGATATGCCGGGCCGGTTACAACCTGCCCCCCGGGTTCCCCCATAAAAGCCCTTCACAGGGGCACATCTGTTATGAGGCCACCATAAAAGGACAAAATCAGACAGTGGCCATAGAGGATCTTTCAAAAACCCCTTTCAATGAAAGCGATCCCGGTGTCAGGCAATACGACCTCAAATCCTATATCGGCTGCCCCATTCGTTGTGATCATCGCGTTATCGGGTCCCTGGCGGTGGTCGACACCCGGGTCCGGCATTTCGACCATACCGATATCTATCTGATATCGACCTTGGCAAGCGCATTGTCGCTGGAAGAAGAGCGGTTTCAAATGGACACGGTGTTGCATCATCGGGAGAGCGAATATCAGGAGCTGTACAAAATGCTCCGCCTGATGACCGACAACGTGCCCGACCTGATATGGGCCAAGGACATGAAAGACCGCTACCTGTTCGCCAATCAGGCCATGTGCGACAAGTTGCTCAAATGCAAGCACCCGGATGAAGTCATCGGCAAAACCGATATCTTTTTCGCCCGACAGGAACGCAAGGCCGGCCATGTTCACACCTTCGGCGAAATCTGTGTTAATTCCGACGACCTGGTCAGAAAAAGCAGGGCGCCGGGGCGATTTTTGGAAGATGGGCTGATTCGCAATCAATACCTGATGCTCGATGTCCATAAAGCCCCCTTTTGGGGACCGGAGGGCGAAATCATCGGAACGGTGGGTTGCGGGCGCGATGTCACCAAAGAGAAGCAGACGGAACTCGCCCTTCAAAAAAGCGAGCGGCGTTACCGCGATCTGTATAACAACACACCGGTCATGCTTTGCTCCATGGACCGCGACAATTGCATCACCAGCGCCAGCAACCTTTGGCTTGAAACATTGGGTTACCAGCGCGACGAGGTCATCGGCCGTAATTTTTTGGACTTTTTTGCCCCGGAAAGCCAACGGGACGCAGTGGAAATATCGCTTTCAGAGTTTTACCGCATCGGCCAGATGAAAAACAGGCCGTTTGAATGGCGCACCCGAAAAGGTGAATCGAGAAATGTATTGTTCAGCGCCATCGCCCAGAAGGATGAGCAGGGAATGTACGACGGCGCCCTGGCTTTTGCCATTGATGTGACCGAGGCCCGAAAAACGGAGATGGAGAGAAACCGCCTCTCGGCCCGGCTGCAGCAAGCCCAGAAAATGGAAGCCATCGCCACTCTGGCCGGCGGTATCGCCCATCAG
>JBFFHG010000372.1:0-4735 GCA_041557055.1 Desulfosarcinaceae bacterium | reverse complement strand
GGACCCGGTCACCCAGGCCGTGGACGAAAACGGCTTGTTTGCCGGCGGCCCGCCAACGGATAAAGCCCCCTCGTATATAAAAGCGGCCGCTCAGGGGCGCGAGGCGGCCATCTCCATGGATCGCCACCTGCAACAGGCCAGCCTCACCGCCAGCCGCCCCCTGCCCCGTCGCGGCCGCACCGCGCTGGTTACCGATACCCGTCACATCACATCGGCCGCCCGGATCATACCGGCAAACGGCCCGGATTATGACGATGACGAGGCTCGGGCCGAAGCCGAGCGCTGCATGGACTGCCAGTGTCTGGTGTGCGTCCGCCACTGCACCTATCTGGCCCGCTATGGCGCCTATCCCAAACGATACGCCCGCCAGGTGTACAATAACGAGGCCATCGTCAAGGGATCACACCAGGCCAACACCTTGATCAACTCCTGCGCCCTGTGCCGCCAGTGCGAGACCCTGTGCCCCAATGATTTTTCCATGGCCGACCTCTGCCTGCAGGCCAGAGAGCGCATGGTCGCCCAATCGCGAATGCCGCCGTCGGCCCATGCCTTTGCCCTGGACGAAATGCAGTCGGCCATGTCCGACCGCACCGAGTTGCTTCGTCACGCGCCAGGCTGCGAAACAAGTTCGGCGCTCCTCTTCCCCGGTTGCCAGTTGTCCGGCGTCCGGCCGGCGCAAGTCCGCGCGTTGTACGATCACCTGCGACGCCGGCAACCGGATCTGGGCATCTGGTTAAGCTGCTGCGGCGCACCTGCTTATTGGGCTGGTCAGCGGGATGCGTTCTCGGCGGTTTGCGACAGATTTCGCAGCAAATGGCATCAGATGGGCAAACCGTTGATTCTGGCCGCCTGCGCCGCCTGCCTGCAAATGTTTCGCGATCATCTGCCCGAAGTCACAACCGAAACTGTCTGGACACGGGTTCAGCCGCCGGATGGCCGGATAGCAGCCCATCAACAGCCGCTGGCGCTTTCCGATCCCTGCACGACGCGCAATGACCAGGCCACCCAAAAACGGGTCCGTGACCTTTTGGCTGCCATGGGCCAGGAACTTGTGGTTCTCCCCATGTCCGCTGAATTGACCGAATGCTGCGGCTACGGCGGCTTGATGGCCAACGCCAACCCGCAACTGGCCGCTCAGGTGGCGCAGGCCCGGGGGCAGCAGACCACCGCCCCCATGCTCACATACTGCGCCATGTGCCGGGAGCAACTGGCCCGCGCCGGAAAACCGAGCTTGCATCTGCTCGACCTTCTGTTGCCGGAGACCGCCCAGCCAGTCGAAACCCCTCCGGTCACTTTGTCCGATCGCCGCCGGAACCGGGAGAGACTCAGGCAGCAGTTCCAGACAGCCTGTTTCCATGAGCAGATCATGCCGCCCGAACCCTGGGCCGTCATTACCCTGGATATCCCGGCACAGGTGGCTGAAACCATGGAAGCGCGCCGCATTCTTGAACAGGATCTGCAACAGGTGCTGTTTCATTCCCGTCGGGACGGTACGTGGTTTGAGCGGGCCGACGGCATTGAGTGTCTGGCATGGACCCAATTGGGCGCGGTGACCATCTGGGTTCGCTATGGTCTTGATCGGGGCCGGTACGCTGTCAAAGCCGCCTGGAGCCACCGCATGCACATTGGAAGGATACGGCCTTGAAACTGAGTTTTCTGCCTGAGGATATGGACTGGCGATGCCACCGCTGCCATGAAAAACTGGCCCCCGGGATGGTCGAGTTGCACTACCTGGGCAGCGTCTTCAATGTGGAGCTACCGGTCTGCCGGCATTGCGGCGCGGTGTTGATCCCGGAGGAACTGGCCAACGGCCGGATGCTGGAAGTGGAAAAGCTGCTTGAGGACAAATAACACCCCCTAAAGGACAATTGCTCTCATGGTTCGGCCAACACCTTTAATTACATGCCATTGCTGCACGGAACCGCGTCATGTCTGACATCATCGCCACCACCACCAGTGTCTGCCCCCAATGTCTGCGGCGCCTCAGCGCGGACCTGGTGGCCGAGGGGGAGGGGGTCATCATGGTCAAAACCTGCCCGGAACACGGCATTTTTCGTGTCACCATCTGGCAGGGGCCGCCCGCTTTCAAAACGTGGCTGCGTCCCAAGATCCCCTATCACGGCGGGGCCCGCCAAAGTGTTGCCAACGACGGCTGCCCCCTGGACTGCGGACTGTGTTCAGCGCACAACCAACGGACCTGCACCGCCCTGGTGGAGATCACCGGACGCTGCAACCTTTGCTGCCCGGTCTGTTTTGCCGACAGCGGGCACACCGGCGCCGCCGAACCAGACCTTGACCGACTGGCAAAACGGTTCTCTGAAATTCACACAGCCACCGGCGGATGCAATCTGCAGCTCTCCGGCGGCGAGCCGACCCTGCATCAGGATCTGGCGGATATCATCCGCGCCGCCGGCAACGCCGGTTTCTCCTTTGTCCAGCTCAACACCAACGGACTGCGTTTTGCAGAAGATCCTGATCTGGCCAGCCGATTGCGCGACGCCGGCCTCTCCTCGGTCTTTCTCCAATTCGACGGCATGGACGACAGGGTCTGGCGCACCCTGCGCGGGCGGGATTTAATGACAATCAAAGAGCGGGCCGTCAACCGGCTGGCCAAAGCCGGCCTCGGGCTGGTACTGGTAATGACCGTTGCACGCGGCATCAACGACCACCAGATCTGGGAAATCTGCCGCTACGGCCTCGCCCGCCAACCAGCGGTCCGCGGCGTGCACTTGCAACCCCTCTCCCTGTTCGGCCGCTACCCTGCATCGTGGCGGCCGAACCATCTGACCCTTCCCGAACTGATGCGCATGCTGGTTCTTCAAAGCGGGGGCACGCTCGGGTTGGACGATTTCGCGCCCCCGGGCTGCGAACATGCCCTTTGCTCTTTCAGCGCCCGCTACCTGAACCAGGAAAACGGCCGCCTTTACAAACTCGGTGAACAGACGTGCACCTGCAATCCCCAATCCGCCGAGGCGGGCGCCCTGCGCGCCATCGATTGGACGGCCCGGCAATGGCGTCAACCATCAGTCCCCGGACTTTCAAACCGGCCCGAGGACGATCTGGACCGATTCCTGACCCGGGCGCGCACCCACACCTTTTCCATTTCAGCGATGGCGTTTCAGGACTGCTGGACGCTGAACCTGGAACGGCTGCAGGGGTGTTGCATCCATGTCTCCGCGGACGATGGCCGGCTGATTCCCTTTTGCGCCTACAACCTCACCGGATTGAACGGAAAGTCCCTGTATCGGGAAAAATTATGAATCCAACGAAAATCGGTCACGAATTAGGGGGAACGCCATGCACCTGATACTCGATCCACTCATCGCCTGCCTTAAGCGGGGAGAACCGGCGGTTATCGGAGCGGTCATCAAAAGCGCCGGTTCGGCGCCGCGCAAATCCGGCGCCAGAATCATGGTGCGCAACGACGGCACTTTCATTGGAACCATCGGCGGCGGCGCGCTTGAAGGGGCGAGCCTGGCTGCGGCCAAAGCGTTGTTTGCGGCGCCGGAAGACCACAGAATCCTGGACTTTGAACTCAATGCAAGCGACGCCGCCCGCATGGGTATGGCCTGCGGCGGTCGTCAGCAGGTGCTCCTTCAACGGCTCGATCCCCGGCCCAAAACCCTCTCCCTTCTTCAATACCTGGCTGCCCGTTACATACAGCGCCACAGGCCGGTGGTGCTGACGTTGATGGGAAATGGCGCCGGTCCGCAGATGCAACGCCTCGGTCCGGACACGGATCTGCCAGAAACGCTGCGCACCACCCTTGCCCAAAAGAGCAGCCGGTCCGACCGGCCGTTTTTGCTTGAAGAGGGTGACCTGCGTATCTTTGCGGAACCTTTGGTTTATCCCAAGACAGTGCATCTGGTGGGCGCGGGGCATGTGGCCCAGGCCACGGCCCGCTTCGCCGGCCTCATCGGTCTTGACGTGCGGGTCATGGATGATCGGGCCGAATTCGCCAACCAGACGCTTTTTCCCAATGCCCGCATTGTTCAGGTGTTGGCGGACTTTTCCGACTGCCTGGGCGATCTTGGCCCGGATGATATGGTGGTTATTGTCACCCGCGGTCACCTGCACGATAAAGAGGTTCTCAGGCAGGCCCTGCGTACCCGGGCCGGCTACATCGGTATGATCGGCAGCCGCGGCAAACGAGATGCCGTCTATGCCGCGCTGGTCAAGGAGGGATTCACCAACGAGGCGTTGAAAAGGGTTCACAGCCCCATCGGTCTCAAGCTTGGCGGGGACAGCCCTGAAGAGATCGGCCTGAGCATTGTGGCGCAGTTGCAGCAGGTTAGAACCAACACCCATACGAGGGCAGCAATCAACGCATGACTTGGCAGGTGCGACAATTCTTCGGACGCACCTTATCAATGGCCGCGATTTCAACAAAATCATACTTATTGATCCGGTGACGGTTTCCTTTCCCCGTGGGGCGCCCCTTTCTTCCAGCGCGTCAATGCGCACGAGGGGCTACAAGCCATCTTTTTATGCAACGATAGGGTTTATTTTACAATGCTGCAGGACAGCGGGAAAAGAAATATAAATTTGACTTTGATGAAACAATAAGGATAAGATAATTAAGTAAATACTGCATGTACTTTAATACCCCCCCAACGTTGCATAAAAGAGATGGCCAGGGGTTTGAAAAGGATTATACGTATTGAGCCAACGTAGAAATTGAGACCCAGCCGGGCAATTACCCCATGGCGCACTTGAGGATCGGGTCTGTTTTACG
>JBFFHG010000371.1:0-4744 GCA_041557055.1 Desulfosarcinaceae bacterium | reverse complement strand
GTTATGCTAAATTTTCTTATTTAATCAGATCTCACGCATGGCAAGCGGTCCCTGGGTTCCGGTTTTTCCGGTGGGGACAAGTTCGCGCTTCCTGCGGAGGAAAAAAACCCGAACAGGAGGAAGGATTAAATGGCGGTAATAACTATGAAGCAGCTCTTGGAAGCTGGCGTCCATTTCGGGCATCAGACCAAGCGCTGGAACCCCAAGATGAAGCCCTATATTTTTGGAGCTCGCAATGGCATCTACATTGTCGATCTGCAAAAAACAGTGCGCATGTTTAAAAATGCCTATGACTTTATCGTGGACACTGCGGCCAAAGGCAAGTCGGTCCTTTTTGTGGGAACCAAGAAACAGGCCCGTGAATCCATTTACGAAGAAGCCAACCGCTGTGAAATGTTCTATGTGCATAACCGTTGGTTGGGCGGTATGCTGACCAATTTTCAGACTATCAAGAAAAGCATCGATCGGCTCAATTATCTCAACACCATTGAAAATGACGGCTCCATTGAACTGTTTCCCAAAAAGGAACGTCTCAAACTGGCCAAAGAACGCGATAAGCTGGACAGCACCTTGGGGGGTATTCGCAATATGGGCAAGCTGCCCGGCGCCATTTTTATTGTTGACCCCAAAAACGAAACCATTGCCATTCGCGAGGGAAAACGTCTCAACATTCCAATCGTGGCCATCGTGGATACCAACTGCGATCCGGATGAAGTGAATTACGCCATTCCCGGAAATGATGACGCCATCCGCGCCATTCGGCTCATCGCTTCGCGCGTTGCAGATGCCTGTATTGAAGGCCAGAAGCGTTTTTCCGAGCGCAGGCAGGCTGAAGCCGATAAAGATGTTGAGGAACCCTCCGAGATCGAAACCGCCGCGGCAGGCTTGAAACCGGGAGAAAGAAAAGTCATCTCCGATGGTTCCGCAGGCCCGATCATCGAAATCATCCGCAAAACAGGGGAAGATGAAGAAGCCGCCCAAACCCAAGACGAAAGCGGTCCGGAATCCAAGACCGAGACGACAGGAGAGTAATATAAGATGTCAGCTATCAGTGCAACAATGGTAAAGGAACTCCGGGATAAGACCGGGGCCGGTATTATGGATTGCAAAGAAGCATTGGCCGAATGCGAAGGTGATATGGAAAAGGCCATTGACTTTTTGAGGAAAAAAGGATTGGCCACCGCCGCCAAACGCGCCGGACGCGCAACCAGCGAAGGAACCGTTCAGTCTTATATCCATTTGGGCGGTAAGATCGGGGTGATGGTGGAAGTGGACTGCGAAACCGACTTTGTGGCCAAAACCGATGATTTTATCGAATTTGCCAAAAACCTGGCGATGCATATCGCCGCCACCAATCCGGTTGGCATCACCTCCGACGATGTGCCTGAAGTCGTCATTGATCGTGAAAAGGCCATCTACCGGGACCAGGCTCTGGAGATGGGCAAACCCGAGAAAATGATCGACAAGATCATCGACGGCAAAATGAATAAGTTTTTCAAAGACAGTTGCCTGCTGAATCAGCAGTATGTGAAAGATCCGGATAAAACCATTGCCGATTACCTTAATGAGGTTATCGCAAAAACCGGAGAAAAGATCACGATTAAACGGTTCGCCCGTTTTCAGGTAGGAGCTGAATAAGTTGGATCAGCCAAAATATAAACGAGTACTGGTGAAGCTTAGCGGTGAAGCCCTGATGGGCGACCAGGGGTTTGGCATCAGCCCGGACATGATCAAATATGTGGCCGATGAAGTTAAAATCATCCATGATTTAGGGGTGGAAATCGCCGTTGTTGTGGGTGGCGGCAATATTTTTCGGGGTGTTAAAGCAACTTCGTTTGGCATGGAACGCACCTCGGCGGATCATATGGGCATGCTGGCCACGGTCATGAACAGCCTGGCCCTTCAGGACGCACTTGAAAAAAAGGATGTGCAGACCCGCGTGCAAACGGCCATCTCCATGCACGAGGTGGCCGAACCCTATATTTTACGCCGGGCTTTGCGACATCTTGAAAAAGGGCGAATCGTTATTTTTGCCGCCGGCACCGGAAATCCCTATTTTACAACCGATACGGCAGCGGTTTTACGGGCCCAGGAGGTTCACGCCGAAGTTTTGCTCAAAGCGACCAAGGTGGATGGCCTCTATGACGCAGATCCCGTTAAACATGCGGATGCAACTTTCATTGAGTCCATTTCATACATGAAAGTGCTCGAACGGCAACTCAAGGTGATGGACATGACGGCCATTTCATTGGCCATGGACAACGATCTGCCTTTAGTCGTCTTCAACCTGAAAGAATCTGATAATATCCGCAAAGTGATCTGTGGAGAACGCATCGGTACCCTGATTTCCAATTGATTTTTGTTTGTTCCAGGATTTGTGCGGGGGTGCCCAACGCAAATAATGACCCAACAGCAGCATGAGGTGAACGTCAATGATTGAAGAAACCCTCCATGAGGCCCGCGATCGAATGGGTAAAACGATTACGGCCTTGGAAAACGAGCTTAAGCGTATTCGTACCGGTCGGGCTTCCGCTTCACTTCTGGACGGCATTAAAATCGATTACTACGGAACGCCGACCCCGTTGAGCCAGACCGCCACCATAGCCGTGCCCGAAAGCCGGTTGATTACCATTCAGCCCTGGGACGCCTCCATTATCAAGGATATTGAAAAAGCCATCCTTAAGTCGGACATCGGGTTGACACCTTCCAATGATGGAAAATTGATTCGCATCGGTGTACCGCCATTGTCCGAAGAACGTCGTAAGGAACTGGTCAAACTGGTTCACAAGAGTTGCGAAGAGCATAAGGTGGCGGTACGAAATATCCGTCGGGATTCCAATGAGTTGATTAAGGGATTTAAAAAAGACGGCGATATTTCCGAAGATGACGCCTTCAAGTCTCAGGACAGAATCCAGAAGATAACCGACGAATACATTGTAAAGATCGACGAGGTCTACAAGAAAAAAGAGAAAGAGATTCTTGAATTTTAATAAATTGCCTGATCCCAACCTGGATGTTGCCAAGTTGCCTTGTCATGTGGCCATTATCATGGACGGCAACGGCCGCTGGGCCCAGAAGCGGCTGCTGAACAGGGTCAACGGCCATGAAAAAGGTGTGGAAGCGGTGCGCAGTGTTGTTCGCACATGCAGGGAACTCAATATTTGCGCCCTGACGTTATACGCCCTTTCAACCGAGAACTGGCAACGTCCTGAAAAAGAGATCAACGCACTGATGACGCTGTTGAAGAGGTTCCTCAAAAAAGAGTTGCCCGAGCTGCAGGCCCGGCAAATCCGCCTTGGGGTTATTGGTCAACCCCATCGACTACCTCAGGATGTTCAGGCCGTCCTGCAAAATGCCATCACCACCACAGCTCAAAATGACAAAATGCAGCTCAACTTGGCCCTGAGTTACGGCAGCCGTACGGAAATTACCGAAATGGTAAAGGCCGTCGCCAAAAAGGCGGTTGACGGAACCATCCGCATTGATGATATTGATGCATCGACCGTGGCGGACCATCTGTACACACGAGGCCTCCCGGACCCCGATCTGTTGATTCGCACCAGCGGAGAGATGCGGCTCAGCAACTTTTTGCTGTGGCAAATCGCCTATGCCGAGATTTTTGTAACAGATACCCTTTGGCCCGATTTTTCACGTGAAGAGTTTATCGATATTCTGGCACAATACCAGCAGCGCGATCGACGCTTTGGTAGGGTCAACCCCTGATGGGCATTGGTAAATGAGTCGCGGATAGATATGCACTGGAAACGTTGGATAACCGCACTGGTCCTGATTCCGCCGTTGGTGCTGCTGATTCTCAAGAGCAGCCCGGTTGTTTTTACGGTGGCCATCACTGCCGTGGGCACGCTTTGCCTCTGGGAGTATTTTCAGGTGGCCTTTCACGGGCACACGCCTCGAGTTCCGTTCATTTTTCCCGGTTGGGGGTATATTTGCGGGGCGCTTGTGATAATGACCGCCCATGTCCAGGATTTTCCGGCCATGATGATGGTTTTGGCTTTCAATCTCATCGGCACGGCCGTGATGTCCATTTTTCGGTTCAGAAAAAACATCGATGCCCCCCTGATAGCCGTCAAACAGATGTTCGGTGTGCTCTATATTTCATTGTTTATTTCATTTCTGATTCTGATCCGCCATACATCCGACGGGCCCATGTGGGTCCTTTTTCTGTTTTGGGTGATCGCCTGGGGGGATACCGGTGCGCTGTATGCCGGCACCCTTTGGGGCCGCCGTAAATTATGTCCGGCCGTCAGTCCCAAAAAAACCGTTGAAGGGGCCATGGGCGGGTTGGCTGCGAATTTTATTTTTGCATGGCTTTTTAAGCTTTTGTTTTTTAGTCCCATGCCGGCACTCACTTGCACTGTTTTCGCCCTGATCATTGGTGTGGTGGGCCAGTTTGGCGACCTGTTTGAATCCGAATTCAAACGTGCCGCCGGCGTCAAGGACTCTTCGACGCTCCTGCCCGGGCATGGCGGGTTTCTGGACCGTCTGGATGCACTCTTGTTGGCGGCCCCCGTGACTTTTTTGTTGAAGGAATATCTTTTGCCATGAAATCAATGGCATTACTTGGATCCACCGGTTCCATCGGGTGCAGCACCCTCGATATCGTCGCCAGGTTCCCGGAAAAATTTCAGATCAAGACCCTTACGGCCAAAACCAATATCGAGCGCCTGTTGGATCAGATTCAGTTGTTCCGGCCCGAGTTGGTGGCTGTCATAGATGGGGCGAT
>JBFFHG010000370.1:0-4754 GCA_041557055.1 Desulfosarcinaceae bacterium | reverse complement strand
GCTGACGTGAAAATAGGCCCGTGAAAAACTGAACAGAATGCGCAACGCCTCAGATGTGGACAGCAGGGCGTCCACATAAATCCCCCGGCTTTCGTTATCCAGGCAAAACACCAGGGGGTGTTGCTGTTGCCGGCAGTACAATCGTCCCACCAAATAAGCGCTCATACCTCTGAAAAAAGGAGATTTGAACATTTCAAGATGAATGCTCGGCCGGGCAGTGCCCGGCATCTCCGTCAGCTCCCCCATTCGAACGGCGCACAGGCGCGCATCCTCTTCCATGTTCGCAAAGGGGGTGTGAAACTGATACCGGGATAAAATTTCATGGATCGCTTTGGGAGTGATGCCTTCAAACTTGAAGTGGAAAAACAGCTCCGAACCAGCCTTGCGCAGTCCCGGCGCAAGGGGCTCAATAAACGTCAGCAGGGGGTCGGTGCCGATGGCGGCAAATACTTTGCGGTGAACGGAATTGTAAAAGGTGGCTGCAATTTCAGCGTCGCACCGTAAGCGGCATTGACAGGCGAATTGCAGTTTGATTTCCGACCATGCGCTGCGCTGGTGAACGTCGGGTCCCATTGATTGCATGAGCCTGGTCACGGTTTGGCCCACGATTTCCGGATAGAGATCGAGGCGCTCCACCGTGTCCGCACGTATGCCTTGCCAGTTCCGTTGTTCGAACCTTTGGCGGGCGCGCCGGGTATTGGCGGCAAAGGCTTTGCAGTAGTCATTAAAACCCGTCCAAAGAATTTTAAGGGCCTGATCAGCCTTCTGACTGTTTGTTTTTTGATAAGGAGACAAGTTAATTGGCGCCTGTCTTTAATTGGATTGAATTTTATTGTATCTATCAAAGTTTTTCAATGGGTAACACGATATTAAACGCGGCGCCCTTTCCAGGTTCACTTTGCACCGATATTTGCCCAGCATGAAACGCTATGATCCGGCGGGTAATGGCCAGGCCCAGGCCGCTGCCCTGGGGACGCCCCCGGCCTGATGGTGAGATCTGACGGAATTGTTCAAAGATGACTTTCTGATCCTTATGGCTGATACCGATGCCGTTATCCCTGACGCTGATATAAAGTTTGTTATAGCGGTGCAGCAGGGTGACGTGAACTTGTCCGGATTTGGGTTCGCAGAATTTAACCGCATTGGAGATCAAATTGACCATGGCCTGGATCAATTGATCCTGGTCGCCGGTGATATCCGGAACCTCTTGGGGAAGATTGACAGTCATGAGCATCTCTTTGCCCGTCACCAGTTGACGGGTTGCATCCACTGCCTCCCGGATTACGTTGATCACGTTCAGCGGCTTGATGTTCCATTGCATCCGGCCGGATTCGATTTTCTGAAAATCCAGCACCTGGTTAATCAGGCGCGACAGGCGTTGAATCTCATTGATCATGATGCCCAAAAAGTTGTGCTGTTCGCTTTTTCCCGTATCCGGGTAATCCCGCAAAATTTCAGCGATGGATTGAATGGCCGTCAGGGGGGTGCGCAACTCATGGGTCACGGTGGAGATGAATTCATCCTTGAGCCGGTCCAGCTCCTTAAGTCTTTCATTGGCCGCTTTGAGTTCAGCCGAGGCCTTTTCCAACTGGCGGCTGTAGATGATAACCTGACGGGTTTCATCCACAATATCCATGACCTCCTGAATGCCCAGCAGTTCTTCTTTCACCACTGATGAGACCATGACACGGGCCGACGCCGAGCCGATGGCACCGGCCAGCAGCTTTTCCACATGGGCCACAAAACTTGGGTCGGCGTTTCTGGACAGATCCCAATCGATATCGTGGCGTTGGGCATATTGGGCCAAAGCCTCTTGCGCACGCTCTTTGCCCAGGAAGCGCTCAAGCAGGGATTTGAGGTCGGGAACCAGCGCCGTGCCGCGCCATATCAGGGACGCCTCAGCTTCCTGGGACAGATGGTAGACATCCACAAACATCGTGGCCTGGGTGTGCTCCAAGGCCGACTGCCTGCTGAACAGCGAAACCCCCAGATAGGCGCCGGTATTGGCCAGAAGGCTCCAGAAGACGCCATGGGAGATGGAGTCGAAACCGGTCAGACCGAAAAGATGAAATGGCCGCAGCCAAGCCAAACCAAATGGTCCGTGCTCAATAAAACTATGGGGGATCAGGCCCGCCTCGGTCATGGTGGGCAAGACAAGCGTATAGAGCCATACTGAAAAACCGGCGATCAGGCCGCTCAATGCGCCGGCTTTGGTGCCGCCTTTCCAGTAAAGGCCGCCCAGGACGGCCGGAGCGAACTGGGCCACGGCGGCAAAAGAGACCAGGCCGATGGCGACCAGGGGATAGTACTCGGCTGTCTGACGAAAATAGATGTACCCCAACAGGATGGTCAGCACGATGGCGGCATGGCGGATGGCGATCAGCCAGGAACTCAGATCGCTTCTTTCGTTTAATTTCATGGAAGGAATGTGAAGCAATATGGGCATGACCAGGTTATTGCTGATCATGGTGGAGAGGGCGATGGTTTCCATGATCACCATGCTGGTGGCCGCCGACATGCCGCCGAGAAAGACCAGTAACGTCAGTTTGGACTGATGATGGGCCAAGGGTAGTTGAAGTACATAAGTGTCCGCATCCACAGACCGGCCCGAAAATTCAAGCATGCCCGCAATGGCCACCGGCAGAACAAATACATTGATGGCCAGTAGATACAGAGGAAACAGCCAAATGGCCTTTTTAAGGTGATCTTCATTGACATTTTCAATCACAGCGACCTGAAACTGGCGCGGCAGCAGCAAAACAGCCAACATGCTGAGAAAAACGTAAACCGTCCAGTCGGTATAGGCGCCCTGTCCCTGCTCCATGGTAAAGAGTTTGCCGGCTTGTGGCCATTGCCGAGCGCGGGAGAACAGATCGCCGAAGCCGTCATAGAGGCCGTAGGTCACAAAAAGCCCTACGGCCAGAAAAGCGACCAATTTCACCACCGATTCCAATGCAATGGCCGCCACCAGGCCTTCGTGGCGCTCAGCGGCCTCTGGCTTGCGGGTGCCGAACAGCACGGCAAAAACAGCCAGAATAAAGGCCACGTAAAAGGCTGTATCCTTGAAAATGGAAAGTGAGCCAAAGTGAATGGAGACAGGCCCTTCTGAAAAATTGTTGAGCAACAAAAAACTGGTTGAGATCGCTTTGAGCTGGAGTGATATATATGGAACAATACCCAATACAGCGATAACCGCCACCACCCCGCCCAATATCATGCTTTTGCCGTAGCGTGATGCAATGAAGTCGGCTATGGAAGTAATTCGGTGGATGCGGCTGATACGCAGGATTTTGCGCAGAACCAGCCAGCCCAGGGTGATCATCAGGGTTGGGCCTATATATATGGAGAGAAACCCGGGTCCTGATCTCACAGCCCGGCCCACACTGCCGTAGAATGTCCAGGCCGTGCAGTAGACAGCTAAAGAGAGGGCGTATACATAAGGCGAATTGATGATGCTGCGTCCGATATCGGCACGCTTATCCCCATAGTAGGCCACTGCGAAAAGCATGGCGATATAGCATAAGGAGACAAATAAAACTGTTTCGGCTGCCAGCATGGTCCGACCCGGGATCTATTGAGCCCCCATCCGGAAACGGCATCCTGCAACCCGGGGCTGTGTTCCCGCTTTTTTTGAAATCCTCAGCCTGCCCGGGCTGCCTGGTTTCAAAAACGCCACCACCTTGATCCGGACCACCACCCACCATTTCGGGACGGGCACTATGTTTCTAAATAAAACATTGGTTATCGCCACCTGTATTTATGTCTGCCGTGAGTCGCTGCCGACAATCAGGGCCACTAAAACGATAAGCAGCACCCATACCCCGAAAATATAAGCGTAGAGCAGGGGGATGCCCATAACCATGCACGGCAGATTAAACAGAGATATCATGGGGTGGTTGAAGAGCAAATACCCTAACAAAAACAGTCCAATGAGCCGCGTCGTGCGCCTGATTTCGGCAATCATGGCGTTACTCCCCGTTATGTTTTTGTCTCGGAACCAGGGATCGGCCCCTGGCCCGTTTGGAAATTTACAATTGTCTCTCAGTTTAATTTCTGTTATTTTTCAAAAGGATAACAAATACAGTATCAAGCATAGTTCAGATGAAGCAGGGAGTCAATGAGTGGAAGCGGGTCTGTGCCGGATATCGGGTCGGAAGTGGTTTCAAAGCCTCCCCTCAGGCTCGATCCCGGCGTTGGGGCGAGGGATTCAATACTCAAAAGACTTGATTGCAATCCTCTGTTTGAATTCCTCCTGCCGCCTTGATCCTGAACCTGGTTGAAGGTTTTGAAACCACCTCTAAACGATTTGCGGCGATCGTGCCAAACCGTCGAGGCGGAAACGGGGTTATGAATCCAAAAAAAATCTTGATTGTCGATGATGAGCTCAGCATTCTGGTGCCGTTGAAATTTTTATTGGAGAAAAACGATTTCAGCGTGACCCTGGCCCAAAGCGGCAAGGACGCCCTTGATCAAATCGCCCAATCCAAACCCGATTTAATTTTGTTGGATATCATGCTGCCCGACCTGGATGGATACGAAATTTTTCAGATGATCCGGGAAAATCCTGACTGGGATAACATCAAGGTCATCTATTTGAGCGCCAAAAATCGGGATGTGGATATTGCCAAAGGATTGAATCTGGGGGTGGACGCTTATGTTACCAAGCCGTTCTCCAACGCGGATCTTATGGAAAAGGTGCGGTCGCTTGTGGGAACAGTGTAATCCGGCGGATGCTTCCCATTATCCGCCGGATG
>JBFFHG010000369.1:0-4765 GCA_041557055.1 Desulfosarcinaceae bacterium | reverse complement strand
CACCTTGAAAAATGCCCTTGCCCAACCGCGAATTGCTCCGGATTATGCATCCTGCATAACTTCATGGCATAGGGGCATCTGGCATGGTAGCCGCACCCTTTGGGGGGACTGAAAAGGTCCGGCGGCGTGCCGTCGATGGGCATCAGCCGGAAGTTCCTGCTCTTTTGGCTGGCCGGCATGGCCTGACGCAGTCCCATGGTGTAGGGATGGGCGCTGTTGTAAAAGATATCATCCACACTGCCGGCTTCAACCACTTGTCCCGCATACATCACGGCCACATCCTCGGCCATCCGCGCAACCACCCCCAGGTCGTGGGTGATCAAGATGATGGACATGTCTTGAGATCGTTGCAGTTCGTTCATCAATTCCAATATCTGGGCCTGGATGGTGACATCCAGGGCTGTCGTGGGTTCGTCAGCCACCAGGATGACCGGATGACACGCCAGGCTCATGGCGATCATGGCCCGCTGAAGCATGCCGCCTGAAAACTCGAAAGGATATTGCCGGGCCCGTTTCGCAGGCTCGGGTATCTTGGTCTTTTCCAACAGTGCCATGGCCTGTTCCAAGGCCTCTTTTTTGCTCAATTTCAAGTGGACCCGGATTGTTTCGGCAATCTGGGCGCCGATTCTCGTGGTCGGATTGAGCGAGGACATGGGGTCCTGGAATATCATTCCGATTTTTTTCCCCCTGAACCGGTTGATCCGCGATGGGTCGAGTCCAATCAACTCCCTGCCCTCGAATATCGCCGATCCCTGCGTGATCCGTCCCGGAGGCATGGGGATCAATTGCAAAATCGATTGAACGGTTACCGATTTTCCGCACCCCGATTCTCCCACAATGGCCAGGGTTTTTCCCCTTTTGACCTCGAAATTCACGCCTCTGACAGCTTTGACGGTTCCGCCGTAAGTATCGAACTCCACGGCAAGGTCCCGCACCTTCAAGATGTTCTGATCTTGTGTATCCATTTACAGTTCTCTCAATGGCAAAAGGTTTTTTTATTCCCTTGATCTTAACTTGGAATCCAGGGCATCTCTCAATCCATCTCCAAGCAGATTGAAGGCCAGTACGCTGATACTGATGAAAAGCGCCGGAAAAATCAGTTCATGGGGATGATGCATCATGGTCTTGATCCCTTCGTTGCACATCGATCCCCAGGAAGGCGTCGGAGGGGCCACCCCCATGCCGATAAAGGAGAGAAAGGCTTCGATAAAGATCGCCGAAGGAACGCTGAAGGTCAAGGTGACCAGAATCGACCCCATTGCATTGGGAATCATGTGGCGCAAAATCAGGTATCCGGTTTTGGCGCCGAGCAGCCTTGACGCCTGAACGAATCCTTCATCGCGGATTTGCAGAATTTGTCCCCTTACCAGCCTGGCGGTGGCCGGCCACATCAACACCACGAGCGAGATGAGCATGGGAAAGACGCCGCTTTCCCCCGGCCCGATGCCAAAGGCGATCTTGAAAAGGATCATAAAGAGCAAAAAGGGCAGGGCGATGACAAAATCGGCGAAACGCATCATCCAGGCATCGATTTTTCCCATCATATAGCCCGCGAATCCGCCATAGATCGTGCCGATCAGGATATAGAGCAACGGCCCGATGATGCCGATGAATAAAGAGACCCTTGCGCCGAACATCAGCCTGGCCAGCATATCGCGGCCCAGGTAATCGGTGCCGAATGGATGGGCGGAGAGCCGGATCGTTTCGTTTTCCCTGGCCTCGATCCCCATGGAAACAGCTTTTTGGAGGGATATGGCCATTTGCAACCTGACTTTAACAGAAGAAAAATTTTCAGATTCATCCGTCGCATCCATGGGAACGATGGAATAGTAATAGGTAATGGGTTCCAGGTTCATCCGGTCTTGGTATCCCAGTACATTTCCCACGGAGATTTCGTCCAGGGGGATTCCCAATGCGTCGAGTCCGGGCGGTACTTCGCTTCGGTATATCGCATAACCGGATGCGCCTTCAACCGGCGCCCAGGTGATCCGCACCGCCTGAGTGGTGGGCGTTCCATTCACCTTGAGTCCTTCGGGTTTGGCCAGATCCTCGGCGTATGTATTGGAACTTTCGGGTATATCCTCGGCGACCGGCGTCTCCCAGGCGTTCGCGGAAGAGACGATCAGCGCCTTCCGGCCTAGTGTCATGGGCTGTGAGATCTGGTCCAGATCCTGCTTGGCCGGGTCCACGCGCCAGATCACAGGGCCCAGCAAGGTGAAGATCAACAGAGAGAGGACGATATAAAGAGAGATCAGCGCCCGCCCGTTTTTTTTGAGCCGGATCCAGGCGTCTTGCCAATAAGAGAGTGACGGGCGGCTGATCTGATGCATGGTTTCGGCAAGGTCGGCTTTTTCAAAATCCCCGGGCCGGGGAATGTATTGTGTCATGTCCAATATGCGCGTTCCTTTCTATTCTATTATTTCAGCCTGATTCGAGGATCGACAAAAACGTAAACAATATCCACCGCAAGAACCATCAGCACAAGAAATGAGCCGTAAAAGACGGTCGTTCCCATAATGACTGTATAATCGAGCTGTTGCACCGCCTGAACAAAATAACGCCCCAGCCCGGGAATGGCGAAGATGGTCTCCACCACGAATCCCCCGGTGGTGATGGCGGCGATGGTCGGCCCCAAAACGGTGATGACCGGAAGAACCGAATTTCTCAATTGATGCTTGAAAAAGATGCGATACGCCGACAGCCCCTTGGATTTTGCGGTGCGGATGTAATCGGAATTGACCACTTCAAGCATGGAAGAGCGCATCAACCGGGTCAGGTAGGCCATGGTTCCGATGCCCAAAATCAAGGCGGGCATCAGCATGTGCTGCAACGTTCCCCACCCGGCCACGGGCAAAACGGTTGTCCCCGCCATTCTGTTGATGTTGACGATCAAAAGCTGGCCAAAAGCGGCGAAGACAAAATTGGGCACCGAGATTCCCAGGATCACCAGGAACATGATGACCATATCGGGAAGCTTGTTACGGTAAATGGAGGTCAGGGCGCCCCAGAGAATCCCTCCGCCGGCGGCGATGAAGATCGCCAGCAAACCCAGGATCGCCGAGATGGGAAAGTGCTCCCGGATGATGTCGTTGACCATGCGGTTTTTTTGCGTGAAGGAGATGCCGAAATCTCCTTTCAACATATTCATCATATAGATGCCGTACTGGACGATAAACGGTTTGTCCAAGCCGTACCGCCGTTCCAGATTCTTGCGGATTTCGGCGGGAACAGCCTTGTCGGACATCAATGGATCTCCCGGAACCGAATGCATGGCGATAAATGTCGCCGTGGCGATAAACCAGATGGTGATCATCCCGGCGACAAGGCGTTTGACGATATATGCGGACATGGTTGCACCTTTGAGTCATGAGAAAAAAGCTGAACAAAGGCCCTTGGGCCTGGAAGATACGGATGCCTCTGCCGGATCGACCGGTTGGCGGTGGCGCTGGGATGGACCGCCGATATGCTCAATCGTAGGGCCCATCCCCCGGTGACGATGGATTTTACATGAAAAGGATGGAATAACCCTTCACCCCATTAACCGGTCAACCACCTAATCCATTAGGCTACCGGATATCGGCGTAGGTGAAAAGCACGCGGGAGCCGACCATTTTTCTGACGATCCCTTTGAGTTCCCTGCTTTGCAGGTAGATGGTGCCCCTTTCATAAAGGGGCAGCACGACAACATCCTGGGTGACCAGGTCTTGAATTTTGGCCATGGCGTCCATCCTGGTTTTTGGATCGATGGACGCCTGGGCCGCGCGGACATACCCGTCGAACGCCTCGCTCTTATACCGTCCCCGGTTGTTCAAACTCCACGAGGAGAAAAGATCGGCAAAGGTCAGGGGGTCGTTGTAGTCAGGCCCCCATCCGGCCAAGACGATGTCGAAAGAGCCCGTCTTCATTTTTTCCAGCCGTTGTTTGAAGATTTGGATGTCGATTTTGACATCGAGCCCCAAGGTGCTCTTAAAAAGGGATTGCATATATTCGGTGATTTTTACATTGAGGGGGCGATCATCGCACAGCATGGTGATGGGAGGAATCTTGGCAACGCCCAGCTCCTTTTTGGCTGTTTCAAGATAGGCTTTGGCCCTGGCGATATCCACCTTGATTTGTTTGGCAGGATACTCTTTTCGAAAATTGGTTTTCTTCCCGTTGATATAGGAGGGAAACAAAGAAGGGGTGGAAATATTCCCCGGCGCGGCGATCACTTTGTCCACCAAAATCTGGGAATCGAAAATGTGCTGGATCGCCTTTCTAAAATTTTTGTTTCGGGTCACTCGCCCTGTCCGGTGGTTGAACTCCAAAAAGAAAAGGGCGCCGTCGCTCGATTTTTTGATCTTCAAACGCTCTTTTACCGCCGTCTTCATGGTTTCGGCGTCGAGCATATCCGCCAGGGCGATCTTGTTGTCCTTAAAAAGATTCAAGCGGGTCAAGGTGTTCTCAGTGAAATAGGGGATATCGATGACGTTGATTTTGACATTGTCCCGGTCCCAATAAGCTTCATTTTTTTCCAACCGCAAAGCGGCGCCATGGACCCATTTGGTGATTTTATAAGGGCCGTTATAGAGGATGTCATCGGCGTTCGCGCCGAATTTTTCTCCACGGCTGTTGTAAAAATCCTCGCGCACGGGAAAAAAGTTGCTAAAGGCCACAAGTTCCAGGAAATAGCCGCAAGACTGCTCAAATTCGACCTTCAAGGTATAATCGTCAACCGCCTTGACGCCCAGTTCGGAGGGCGGCGTTTTTCCCGTATTGATCGCTT
>JBFFHG010000368.1:0-4770 GCA_041557055.1 Desulfosarcinaceae bacterium | reverse complement strand
CGCGAGGATCTATACTACCGGATCAATACCATTACCATTAACATACCTCCGCTCAGGGAACGTCGTGAGGATCTGGCGGATATGATTCGTTTCTTTATTGATTTTCACCGGGCTGAAATGAAGAAGGAAATTGTTGGGATTGATGATGAAACCATGCAGTATCTCCTGAGCTATGATTATCCGGGAAATATTCGGGAATTAAAAAACATTATCGAGAGGCTTGTCGTGCTTTCGACGGATGGAATACTACGATTCAATCAGGAACGACTTGAAAAACAGAATAAAATATCCGGCCTCGATATTTCGGACAATCTTTCGTTAAAGGCGGCAAGAAGCGTTTTTGAAAAGGAATATATCCGCAAGGTTATGCTGAAATGTGATCATAACATAACGCATGCTGCCAAAGTGATGGGTATCAGCAGGCGCCAGTTGTTCAACAAACTTGCCGAGTACGATATGAATCCCAATGATTAGAAGTGGGTTCAAAACCTTTCATCGGGTCTATTCTAAGCCATCTTAAGGGTTCGCGGTAAATCACGGCAGCTTCACCCTCGGCGCCTTGATTCTTTCGCCCTCCGACTTTTGCAACCTTGGGCTCGCGTAAAAATAACATCACATTTTGTGCATCACTGCTTCAGGTCGTCTTTGCACGATCTGCGACGGCGTCCGATTTTGGCTTTGGCCTCAAAACAGCTTGCTATTGCTGCGGTTTCGCGCTCTTGGATCGAACAAATCCAACCCAAATCAGCGCGCTGAACTGCGAATTTGTTTTTGCACGAGCCCTAAAGGTGAATCTCGATTGATGCTGCGCCAAAGATGATGCCGGGATTTTGGCATTTTTTTTGCTAAAACACTTGGTACAACGCTGGAGCAGCGTATGCGCCGTTGCAAATAACACAGATGGAGGAGCATAATGGAAAAAATCACAAAAGGAACATGGGTTGAAATCGAAAACTGTGTTTTGAAACCTGAAGAACGGGCACCACAGATCCCGCAGGACACAAAGCGGACGCCGCTTATGATGTGGACCAAGGGCTTCTTGAAGGATGATGAAGCGGCTATGGGCGATCAAGTTTTAATTAAAACCCTATCCGGACGAATTGATAGTGGAAAACTTGTAACCGCAGAACCCCGACATGCTCACGATTACGGTAATCCGGTACCGGAATTACTGGATGTCGGTGTTGAGCTGAAGCTGGAGATCGAGAGTATTCAGGAGGGTGAGAGATGAAAAACATGTCCTATCAGGCTGTCATGGATAGAAAACGTGAGATTGTGAAGAGTGCGGTTGGAATCGATTACAATAAGTTTGAGTATGCTAAGCTGGCTTTTGACTATGAGGGAATGATGGAGAAAGCGGCTTATCCAATCAGTGAAATGCAGAAGATTCAAAGAGCGACCAAGGTTGGCAATACACCTCTTTATGAACTTCGGAACATAAACCGAATGATCCGCAAATATGCAGAGAAAGGAAAGGGGGCGCGACTATTCATCAAGGATGAAGCGTCAAATGCGTCCGGATCATTTAAGGCCAGACGGGCGTCAATATCCGTCTACCATGCACAGAAGCACGGATACAAAGGGGTTATAGCCGCCACTAGTGGAAACTATGGTGCTGCCGTTGCGTCCCAAGCAGCTCAAAGGGGGCTCCGGTGCATAATTGTTCAAGAAGTGTTTGACTCAAGAAAGATCGGACAACCGGAAATTCTTGAAAAAGCCCGAAAGTGTGAAGCGTTCGGTGCGGAGGTGATACAACTCACTGTCGGACCGGAACTGTTTTATGTGTTTCTCAGGCTGCTGGAAGATACGGGATTCTTCAACGCCTCATTATACACACCGTTCGGGATTGCCGGTATTGAAACATTGGGTTACGAAATCGCCGACCAGATGATGGCGTTGGAGGGCCGGCACCCGGATGCGGTTCTGGCAACTCATGCGGGGGGCGGAAATCTTACGGGAACTGCCAGGGGGCTGCTAAAAGCGGGGGCTAAGAATTGCACTGTTATCGGAGCTTCGGTCGATCTCTCCGGGCTGCACATGGCATCTGACCTTGATTTCAACAGAAAGTCGTTTACAACCGGACACACAGGATTCGGGGTTCCCTTTGCATCCTGTCCGGATAGGGCGGATGTTCCTAGAAATGCGGCCAGAGTGCTCCGTTATATGGATCGCTATGTAACTGTGACGCAGGGAGATGTGTTCTTCGTAACGGAATTGTTGGCTCAATTGGAAGGCCTTGAAAGAGGTCCGGCTGGAAATACGTCTTTGGCTGCGGGAGTTGCTATCGCAAAAGAGATGGATGAGGATCAGATAATTGTTGTTCAGGAAACCGAGTATACGGGCGCTGGAAAGCACCCGATGCCTCAACTCACATTTGCACGAAGCAATGACATTGAAGTGACCAGAGGCAATCCCGATGAGAGTGTCCCGGGCAAAAACATTAAGATTCCGCAGCGTTTTGACCAGATAAGTACCAAGGATATTGACATGAACAATCTCAGAAGAAGCTATGTCAGAAACGCGGTGAAAAACTGTGAAAGGGCTGAACTGGGGGAAGCGGATATTCGATTTTTGTCGGAAGATACCAAGCTGACTGTCAATGAAGTTGAGTCAATTCTGCGCGAGTTGCTTTAACCCTATCCTTGCTCCAATAAAGAAATCCGGCCCTTAATGAAGCGAAAAGGCCCCGTGAAGCTCACGGGGCCTTTAAAATTTACCCTAACGTTGCAAAAGTCGGAGGGCGAAAGAGTCAAGGCGCCGAGGGTGAAGCTGTCGTGGTTTACCGCGAACCCTTGGCAACGCAGAATCCGGAGTCCTCCGTCTTTGCCGCAGGGAAAAAAAGATGGCCTAAAACAGAGCCGATCCTCAAGGGCACCCCGGGTAAATTCCTCGGATGGTGCCCCAATTCGGCGCTTATGCAATACCCACAAGGGGCTGATATCGCTTCGCCATCTTTTTTATGCAACTATTAGGTTTTGTCAGCCAACACTTGTTTCCCCTGCATATTGTCATTTCTGCCGATTTTAAATACGATACTCAGGAACATGACGGCCATCATTGCATAAGCGTAGATTACGTATGGTGTTATGTCCATTGCAGTCAACGGGTGGATGCTGTCCCGCGTAAATCCAATGGTGTAGATGATTGCAGGCGTCCATGGAAGCGAATAAACCAGGGTGCATGACGTCGCATCCAACAGGTTGGCCGTGCGATAGGGACTTATTCCGTGCTGTTGTGACAGCGGTTTGGCAAAGGAAGCTCCGACGGCAAGGATTGCGGGTGCATTCAGGCCCATGAGAGAAGACAGGGCAATGATCATTGCGGATATGGAAAACTCTGCGCCTGTCGGTCCTTTTGCAACTCTGCCCAATGCCTTAAGAAGTTTCACATCACCATGCCCGGCACGCATGATTGCGATCGACCCGAATAGAAGGATTGCCAGGATCGATACCTGAAGCATACTGTTGATTCCGGAGTAGATAACCCCATCTACGGTCCTGTCAAGACCGGAACCCGATACTCGAAGGAGTGCTTTGCAAGCAACGTCCTGGGCGGGGTCGATCTGGACGAAATCCATCAATCCTGCAATTACAGCCGTTGCACCGGCCAATACGGATCCAAAGGTGGTTGCTATGATGATATCTCCGGATTTTACAGCAATCCAGATCGTGATTACCACGGGGATGAGCATCAATAATGCCGTTGGATTGTAGTCGATGGATCCAACTGCGGCGATTTCACCTGAGTATCCCATCCCTACTATCATAATTCCGATAACGGCGATAACCCCTGCAGTAATAGCATATTTGAGTCTGGAACGTACAACCCCAGGTACATCGACGCCTTGTGAGGTGGCTGAACATATGGTGGTGTCAGACACCGGTGCGAGGTTGTCTCCCAGCGCGCCGCCGGAAACTATTGCGCCTGCAAGCAGCCCGGGATGCGCGCCTAAAGCAACACCTGCAGGGTAAAGAACTCCCATTCCGGCAGCGATTGTACCGAAGCCCGTGCCTGAGGCAGTCGCGAAAATGGCTGAAGCAATAAAAGATACAATGATAAAGAACGTACCATCGATCCCGATGGATGCGGCCATGCCCGCAATTCCGCCTGCGAGCCCGGATTCTCTGAGAATTCTTGAGAATACGCCGGCGAAAATCCAACATACAATTGGGATAATGGCTTCCTTGCTCGCCATGCCGCTTATGATTGTTTCACCATAGAGCTTTTTATCCTTTGCAAAGAAAAATGCGACCACTAAGGCCATGAATGCCGGGATCCATAGAGCGCCGTTTGATATGGATCCAAAAGCGAAGGTTGTTAAGATGATCAGCACGATAAACACAATGAATGGTATGAATGATACCCATTCGCCTCCAAAGAACTCCAGCTTCCGCGTGTTACAGTTCATACTCCGCCTCCATAAATTGGTTTTTTGGATAGCTATCCTATCTGGATTAAACAGCAAATCATATGCCAAAGCAGAGATCGGGTGGCGGACCTGCCGGGAAGACTTGAAATTGGCGCTTAAGAGTGATGGTTACTTCGTTATACAACCGGGCATGGGACGTGTTGGTAGGCAATTGTTTGCTACGTGGAAATTTGTTTCATAGTGAGTGGCGTATACAGATTCAATGATTTTCAGCATGGTATACTCTTTTCATATGAATAACCGGCTTGTTATTAATGAACAGTAAGCATACCATGCCGAATTGTTGATATCAATTTTGTTACTATATAGTGCCTGAACGGAAAAGGGCTTTTTATTCTTGT
>JBFFHG010000367.1:0-4774 GCA_041557055.1 Desulfosarcinaceae bacterium | reverse complement strand
TCCGATGATACCACGCCGAGAAACCGGTGGTTTGCGTCCAGGACATAACCATGTTCGCGTTCACTGCCGCTCAACAGCTCATGGGTCGCCCTCAAGCTTCCGGTCTTGGTTATAACGATGGTGGGATACGTATCCCGCACAATATCGCCGGCCGATATCACATTTGTGGGATCGACCCCTCTGAAAAAGGCGCGCACATATTCATCCGCCGGATTCTGAAGAATCTCTTCAGGTGTTCCCACTTGCACAACCCGGCCGCTCTCCATGATGGCGATGCGATCACCGATGCGCAGCGCCTCATCAAGGTCATGGGAGATAAAGACAATGGTGCGCTGATCCTTTGCCTGAAGCTTTAACAGCTCATCCTGCATCTCCGATCTTATCAGGGGGTCCAGCGCTGAAAAGGCCTCATCCATCAGCAGGATATCCGGGTCCACAGCCAATCCGCGGGCCAACCCCACACGCTGCTGCATACCGCCGCTAAGCTGATCCGGATAGGCGCCCTCCCATCCGTTGAGCCCCACCTGATCAAGCGCCTCCAGGGCCCTTTTCCGGCGTTTTTCAATGGCCTCCCCGGCAAGTTCCAAACCAAAAGCCGCATTTTCAAGGACCGTCATATGGGGCATCAATGCAAAAGACTGAAAAACCATACTCATGCTGTGGAGACGGAATTTAACCAGCTCATCGGCGTTCATGGCCACGACGTTTTGACCATCGACAATCACCTTGCCGGCGGTGGGCTCAATGAGGCGGTTGAGCATCCGGACAATTGTGGATTTGCCGGACCCCGAAAGCCCCATGATGACAAATATCTCTCCGGCATGGATATCAAAACTGGCGTCCTGAACGCCCACCGTCATGCCGGCTTTTTCTAAAATTGCTTCTTTGTCCAGACCTTCAGCGAGCATCGACATTGCCTTTTGCGGGTTTGAACCGAAAATTTTAAACAGGTTTCGAACCTGGATTTTAACGTTGGAATCCATGGCGTCCTCTCATTTGCTGTTGGCATCTCAATTATTCGGACGCGCCGCTATGGGCATCGCCGGCAGGCCAAAAAAACTGATCAAGGCCGTTGCAAAATATCCGCAAGCCTTGTGGCAAAAGAATTGGTTATGCTGTCGGGCATCCTCTTTTTTAATTGCAGGGCTTTTGGAAATACGCATCTCTATGGCAAACACCTTGTCCGCAGCCATAATCGGTAATCATACCCAATCACCATCCAATTCTAAATACTTTGAATTACGTATTTCCATTCAAAATAAGGCGTACTGGTGACAATAACTACCAGATATTGCCAGGGCGGATTATTTTAGCTATCCATGCAAACAATGCATCTTCAAAGCCCTTTTACATGGCCGGAATGTTCCCTTTGCAGTCTGCCGGCGGGATTCGGCGACCATTCAATATCCGCGCCCCTCATGACCCGGGCGGCTCTCTTTTTCCCGGGTCAGCCTGCGGCAGGTGTCATCATCGAGCACATAGACCTTGTAACGGGCAACGGCCATGTGCGTGTCCGCGCCTGAACAGTGGACATAGCCATTGTTCAGAATCGTTTGCTTGAGCCAAACAGCCGTGCCCATACCCAACAGCAGGGGTAAAATGATTGAAACATAGACGACCTTGGTGCAAACCGATCTGTTGAAATCAAAGGAGGCTATAAATGCTGTAAACCAATGTCAGAAAATGAAGGCGTGTGGCCCACTCTTGACGACCGAAAATGGCACACTTTTAAACGACCGTTGACAATGCAGGTCAACGGTCGGCCTTCACAACCTTGAGGTTCCTGAGGCGGTTGATCGCAGCAGCCAGCTCCAGCCGCCGCGCAGAGGCCAGAAACAAGGGCGCGCTGCCACCTGAATCCAGGGATTCAAGACCTTCATTGTCAATCAGGGCGGACAGGGCGCGGGCCAGGGCCGAGGGGGAAAGCATGCTTTGATCGAATCTGCTCCCGGCCGTCAACAATGCATGTCCCAGGGTCAGGACCTGGTGGGGGTCCACCAGGGCAGCCAATTGGGTCAGGTCTATCTGGGTATTGCCGTATTCCAGAAGTTTTTCATGGCGCCGCAACGGTTTGATTCGCACGGGGATTGTCTTACCCAGGCGCCGGACATGATAGACAGGGTTGAAATTGCCCGGCCGCACGCATCTTTTTTCTGAAATCGACAGGGGTTTGGCGGGCGTTGGCGGTTTGGGCAGCCCCAGCCGCCTGACGTGTCCGGTCATGCTTACGGGCTTGTAGTTGCGCATGGCGATCACATGTTCAGCGACCCCCAGATAGTCGGAACTGCCGCCCACAACGATCAAGGTGCTGACCCCGCAGGATCGATAAAGCTCTTGGACACGGTCGAAAAGCGGCGTGATGGGGTCTTCCGGCAGCAGCCGGCGCATGTGATGATCCTTTATCAGAAAGTTGGTGGCCGACGAATCCTCGTCGATGAGCAAAAGCCTGGCGCCGGCCAGAACGGCTTCAATAATGGCTGCCGCTTCCGAGGTGCTGCCGCTGGCATTCCGGGTGCAAAACCATTGCGGGTCCTGGCCACCGGGCAAATCTCCGATAAAGGGGGAGATGTCCAGCCCGTTGACGGCTCTGCCCTCCTCCGCGCTGATAAAGAAAGCTTCGCCATGGGTGACCACCTGCTCACGGCCGTCACCGGCAATATGGGGATAGACCCCTTTGGCCAAAGCATCAAGCAGTGTGGACTTGCCATGGAACCCGCCCCCGATGACCACATTGACCCCCGGCCGAATGCCCAGCCCCCGGACACGCCCGGCATTGGGCAGCACAACCTGCACGGCCATATCCGCGGGGGCCTGAAAGCGGACGGCCCCCTCCTGCATGGGGGCCTGGGACAGACCGGATCGACGCGGCAGCACGGCACCGTCACCGATAAACGCGGCCAACCCGTACTGACCCAGCCTTTGTTGCAGGTCCACCATATCCTCAACCACATCGCAGTGGTTCTTTAGGGGACCATTGCAGGCGACCGACGCTTTCAAGTCTTGAACAATGGCCGGCAGTTCCAATTGGAACATCTGGGCGGCCTGGCCGCCCAGAATCCGGTTCTCCCCGGAGCCCGGCAGGCTGATACGAAAAGCGATATCAACCTCCGGCGGCCTGAAGGCGATCACATTTCTTTTAAGCACCTGGGGGGGCAAAACCAGGGGCTGAAACGAACCGCTTCCCTGAGCGCCGCGGTTCCGGCGGGCATGACGCTGGACCGCGTTGCCGAAAACCCGCAACAGGTAGTCGGCCGCGGCCATCATGCGGACGTCATTCACAAAGCACGCTGCGGGCAACCCCAGATCGGCGGTTTTGAGACTCAGACGGCAGACCGATGCCGGGAATGCGCCCGGACTGCCTTGAATATGGGCAAAACGAACCCGGTAATCTTGATGGTGATAGGATTTTCCGGCCAGCTTTTGGTATCTTTCAAATGATTGTCCATCAAGTTCTTTCAAGCAATGGGACAACTGTTGCATGGGTACGGGGGGCTTCATCGGCATGGACGGTATCAATTCAGATCTTGAGGATGATGGGATACCCGCGTCGGGTCCTCTGAAAGGGCTGCTTTTCCCTGGCTCTGTTCCGAGTTGCGCTTGTCAAATCCGGGACACGACACTGACAGCGGCCTCCGTATCACTCAACCACTCTTTGGCAATCTCGGATGTTCGAAAAACCTTAACCTGTACCGGCAGTCCGGAAATTTCGACAAAAGTGCCGAACATGCGCGCCAGACCGTAATCCACCCCCTTGTGGGTGATAATGGCGGCCCGGTCCCCGCGGCCGGAAACATGCTGGCTGATCAAAGTGATGATATCTTCAATCTCATCGCTGGTTAAATCCGCCACCGTGGCCTGGCTCAGATCACACAAAAACCGAGGCGTTACCGTACCGGTGCTGAGATCGATCACCTTTGCCCTGATTCCCGGAAATGTTAACCGGCCTTTTGCCGTACACACTGTAATTTGGCCATCGATATGACCATCGTAAATTTGATCGCCTTGAATCATTGGGCGCCTCCAACAAATCTTATTTTTATTAACGAAGCCTAATGAGGTTCAAATTCACTGATGAAGGACGGACAACTGGAGGTTTCGCACGATAGATAGGAAATTTTCTACTTTAATAAAATAATCAGCTACCTTTGTCAAATTATAATCGGCTGTGATCGTGTGACCGCCACATCCCGTGCAGATCATGGGGAACTGATTGCGTGATCGGCCTGGCGGCCGCATCCATGGCGAAAAAAAATGCCAATATCACATATAATCAGGATATTGGCATTTACTTGAATTGAAAAGCATATTAAACTTTGGGGCTGGTTTTCCCCCTATGGGGCCGCAGGATAATTGATCTCCTTCAGGGTTGCGATGATCTTTTCCCTGGTCACGGGCGCATGCCACTGCACGGTCACTGTTTTTGCGGCGATATTGCTCTGAACATCAGTGATCCCCTCAATCTCTTTAAGCTCACTCTCAATGGCCGTGGTGCAGTGACCGCAAGAAATTTTCGGAATGCTGAATGTATGTTTTTCCATGATCGGACGCTCCTTTTCACTTTTTCAACAAATTAATTATCCAAATATTTGCCTTTGTTTCGACGCAATAGAATAAACATGCGGGCCGGTGTTGTCCAATACGCCCTATCCGTCCGACCGGCTTTCACCCCCTGAAGCGGTCAAAAAACAGCTTCGGGGCTTTTCAACGGCCCCGGGCCTATAAGTGATTTCAAAACCTCCGCCAAAACAGATATGGCCCGGGTCAGGGTCTGCGC
>JBFFHG010000366.1:0-4776 GCA_041557055.1 Desulfosarcinaceae bacterium | reverse complement strand
GAAGCGGTGATCCGCGCCGAAGCCGGTGTGGCGGCCGTTGCAGCAGGTACGAAAAGCGGCCGCAGGCGCATCGCTGATGCGGCCCTGGCGGATGTGTTCGGCATCGAAATGTCGGATGATGCGGCGCCCGTCAAGAAGACGGCCCAGTCGCAACGTAAAAAGGCGGCACCAAAACGGAAGGGGGCTGCCGAGGTCGCAGCAAAAGGAACGAAGAAGCGCCAGGCGAAAAGCGGCAAGCGAAAAGCTCAAGTCAATAAACCGTTTGAACCGCGCAAGACTGCAGCTCAGGCCAGGCCGGGGACCACCCGCAGTATTCGCCCTACCGGCAAGGCCGTTGCCCGGTTGCGCGCCAGGTTCGGCATGTCGCAAAGCGAATTTGCAAAACTTCTCGGCGTCAGCGCGCCGACCATCGGCAACTGGGAAAAGAAGACCAGACGGCTTTCTTTGCAGGCCCGCTCGCTGGACGCCTGGGAAGCGGTGAGACAATTGACGAAACAGCAGGCCAGGCGTAAGTTAGAAAACGTTATTTAATGAGGAAACAGCTCATTTTGATTGAGAAAAATTTCTCTTTCGAAACCGGGAAAGGGTCAGGCGGATCGAGTGTGGCGCCGGATAAACATAGCCACGTCGGCTTTGTCGAGATCGCCCCGGGCCACGGCCAGCACCATCTCGGCGAGCTCATCCTCGGGGGCGTCGAAGTCAAATCCGTTCAGGTAGAGAAAGATGAGCGCAGTAACAGCACCGACGCGTTTGTTGCCATCGATGAAGGGGTGGTTCTTGACCAGGTGGAACAGATAGGCTGCGGCCATCTCGCAAATGTCCGTATGCAGGAACTGGCCGCCATAGGTAGCCGACGGCATACCGAGGGCGGATTTGAGTAGTTCGATATCCCGGATGCCGGTGGCGCCACCGTAGCGGGTAACCTGGTCCTGGTGAATTTCCAGGACCTCGCTCAGGCTGAGGAAAACAGGATCCACCGGTTATTCCGCCAGCTTTTTCAGGGCCTTGGGATACCTGGTGTTCACCTTGTCGAGAGCGGCTTTGAAGGCTTTCCGTCGACCGGCATCCTTCACCGGGCTGAGAATGAGGACCTGGCCGTCGGTGGAAATATCGAACGGTGTATCGGCGTCCGCACCAATCAGTTCCAGCACCGGCTTTTCGATCACCAGTGCCAAGCTGTTTCCGTGTTTAGTCAGGGTCTTGATCATGGCTCGGACCTCCCTTCTACGTTAACACATTGTCGATACAAAGATATAACAAGCAAGCGACCCGGTCAAGGGCCGCCTGCAATATCCGCCGGTGGGGGGCAGGCTAAATCCGTTCGAGGGCTTCTTCCAGTCGCCGTCCACCAGATCCACCTGGATGGTCGCGATATCGGCAAGACCCAGTGTATCGCTGCCGACGCCCTGCATTTTGCCTTCACCACCCGCGCGGCGGCCAGGGTCTTGTCGCCGCGCCCCACCAGGGCCATCTGGACACCATCATCGAGGAGATCGAGTTCCAGCTCGACACCAATCCCGACCTGATGACCAGCCTGATCAACGGTGGTAATATAGATATTTAATAGTTTTCCATATAACTTGCTTAAACATTGACATATGTTCAATTCAAACAGTTGCGAAAACATTGAGCTGGGAAATAGCCTGGAAATGGTGGACTGTTGCTCCTGGCGTTTGCGGAACGCATCAGCACCGCTGATCCAAAAACAATGATTCGTGGTTTTCGAAGCAACTGCTTTTTGATATGAATTGTAGATTGTTGAGACTCGATGGGGAAGCGGCATGTCACCTGCACCAGAGCAAGAAGCCCGCGCTAAAATCGATGCCATGCTCGATCAAGCTGGTTGGGATGTTCAGGATTATAGAAAAGCCAATATCCAGGCCAAACAGGGTGGGGCAATCCGGGAATTTCAGTTGGAAAGCGGACAACGGAGTTGCCGATTATCTTCTCTATGTGGATGGCAAAGCCACTGGCATTATCGAAGCAAAAAGGGAAGGCGCCACCTTATCAGGTGTTGAAATCCAATAAATACAAACATGGACTTCCCGCACAGCTTCCGGCCTGGTTTCGTCCGCTGCCTTTTTGTTACCAGTCTACGGGCATAGAAACCTGCTTTACCACCGGGAAAAAACCGGAGGATCTGATCACCGAGTTCCGCGCCAGCTACTATCCCCGCATCGCCGTAACCGTCGACATGATCGCCACGGGCACCGACATCAAACCCCTGGAGGTGGTCATGTTCATGCGGTCCGTCAAGTCCAGAGGATTCTTTGAGCAGATGAAAGGCCGCGGCGTGCGGGTGATCGGTGATGATGATCTCAAGGCCGTTACCTCCGATGCCCGGACCAAGGACCACTTTGTGATCGTGGATGCGGTGGGCGTATGCGAGCAGGACAAAACCGATTCCCGCCCCATGGATCGCAAAAAATATGTCTCCTTTGAAAAGCTGCTGCAGGCCGTCCGTCTGGGCAACACGGAAACCGACGTCATCTCCTCCTTGGCCGTCCGTCTGGCCCGTTTGAACCAACGCTTGTCCAATGCAGATCACACCAGAATCGTTCAGGCCGCCAAAGGCAAATCACTTAAAGCGAGGTTTGTAGGCGAGGTTCTGGTGGAAATCAACCGGCGTTGAATAAAAGCCGAGTCATGAATATTCCATTCCCATTGCCTCCAATTAAGGAGCAGATAGCTATTGTTGAAAAAATCCAAAAAAGCCTCTCCAATATTGAAAGTTTATCCTCCATAATAGATATGGGGCTATTACTCGCAAACCGCCTCCGCCAATCCATCCTAAAAAAGGCCTTTTCCGGCAGACTGATTCCATCACTTCCGGCATACGACTGTGACAGCGTAGACGAGCTTCCCATGGCCGCCGAAGCGACATCCGATTACGGCGCCAAGCGAAAAAAAATCACATTGAAACTATAGTTTGGGCGATACAATTCAATCATTCATTGAATAGCTGCATACATTTTATACTTTGACATGACACCTGCTATATTGAAGGAAGAAACTTTTAAAGGTTGGGAGCTGGTTCACAACACCGCCCGATTATGCGCCATGAACCTGATGCTGCATGCCATCGGCAGTGACAAGGATGCCGAAAAGCTGTTCAAGCAGTTCGATGATGGCATGGCCACCTGGATGTACTCGCGGGCGCTCTTGGATTTCAGAAAGCTCGGTGATTCTCCCAAGGCTGATGCATCGCTCAAAGCCGCTCTGGCCGAAAACAAGTTCGTGCCATTCTACCTTCTTGGTCGCAGGAAGATGCCGCGGAACCTTCCCGACCGCTATGGTTTTGGTGATGATACAGAGGCCGATGCATTTATTTGCCCGGAATGCGGCCTCGAAGCCGGAACCGTGCAGTCCGCCGCTGATGTTCAGCGCGCATAGTGGATGCATTTCGCAAGAGGGAAGCTGTTTCATCGGATTTGATCAAACGGTCACTACCGACTTAGGGCTCGCGCAAAAATAAATTCGCAGTTTAGGTGCGCTGATTTGGGTTGGATTTGTTCGATCCAAGAGTGCAAAACCGCAGCAATAGCAAGCTATTTTGAGACCAAAGCCAAGATCAGACGCAGTCGCAGATCGTGCAAAGACGACCTGAAGCAGTGATGCATAAAATGTGAAGTTATTTTTGCGCGAGCCCTAAGTAACCCGTCAAAGGGTTGGCAGCAGCGAGCAGTGGCGATCAGCGATACAGTATCCACAGCCGGCAAGACAGGTCTCTATGTGTCGAGGCACACGATCTTGCCGCCAGCAAGCTGGCAGCCTACAGGCCGAAAGACAAAGAATTCGTCCGCCAGCTCCTGATCGAGAAGATGATTGATGATAAAGTCCTCACTGAGCGAATCGGCTCACTGAAGATTGAAAGGCAATTGCGCGAACGCCTTATGCGTTGGGTCAATGTCACCGCCCAGGAATTGAAACATCGCGAATAATCAATTGACCTGAATAACCGATTTGATAAGCAGGAAATTACCCTTAATTCCGTTGGGTTGGCGTTTATTTGCCAACCGGTCCAAAAGATGAAAGCGCCTCCTTTGGCGGCAACCAATTGTTTTCTGACGAAAACCTTGCTGGGTTTCAATTCAAAACCGCCTCACAAGCGATCGCCGCGATCACATTCCTTGAACGGCGGGAATTGTTGATCAAGAACGGTGAATATCAGATCCGGGACCCCATTTTCAGGGAATGGGTGCGCGCAATGGATTAAACGGGTTAAAATGCCAACCGCATTCCGGCATATCCCGGCAAGACTCGGTCGTTGAATACTTCGCCAAGGGCACTGGCGGCTTTTTCACCGGTACAGTGGCACGGGACGATCATGTCCGGCAAAATGGTTTCCAGTGCGGATATTGTCCATTGAATCCGCGCCATATCGGCTTGCAGCAGGTGATAACCGCCGATCACCGCGCGAATGGCGGACACCCCGCTTAACCGTTGGGCCTGCTTTAGGGTGTTGATCATGCCGGCATGGGCGCAGCCCATCAATACCACCAAACCTTGGGGGGTGTTGATCCAGATCGCCAAATCATCTTCAATGGTATCCTTGCGGCGGCCCTGCCGGTCGAGAAAGAATGGGCCGCCGGTATCCTCCAGTGCGGATTCCCGCGGGATCGGTCCGGTCAGGCCGATATCTTCACACAGGCGTTGCGGCTCGGACAGCCAGTGCATTTGACGACCGGGGACTTTATCCATGGCAGCCATGGCGTCGTGGGGCATGCCAATGCTTCCAATGCCCCACGATGGTCCGTTGCGGATGCTGTAGCGCGG
>JBFFHG010000365.1:0-4780 GCA_041557055.1 Desulfosarcinaceae bacterium | reverse complement strand
GGCGTTGATAAAACTGTATGTATGGCTGCCGTAACCGTTGATGTGCCGCACGCCGACGGGCAGGCCCCGGTCCGACATCAATATGGTCACCTGATGCAAGGATTCCGGAGAGAGGGACCAGAAATCCCAGGCCGCCGTATTGGAGCGCAGGTTGGTTTTGGGATGCCGCTTTTGGGTGTGAATGAAATCCGGGAACTTGTAAGGGTCGCGAATGAAAAAAACCGGCGTGTTGTTGCCCACCAGGTCCCAGTTGCCCTCGTCGGTATAGAACTTCAGGGCAAAACCGCGCACATCACGCTCGGCATCGGCGGCCCCAAGCTCCCCGGCCACAGTGGAGAACCGCGCAAACATGGGCGTCTGTTTGCCCACCCTTGAAAACACCCCGGCCTTGGAATACCTGGTGATATCACTGGTGACGGTCAATGTGCCGTGGGCGCCCCAGCCCTTGGCGTGCACCACCCGTTCGGGAATCCGCTCGCGGTTCTGGTGGGCCAGCTTCTCCATCAGTTGATAATCCTGCATCAAAACCGGACCGCGCGGACCGGCTGTCAAAGCATTTTGATTGTCGGCCACCGGCGCGCCCGCTGATGTTGTCAACCTCTTTGTATCGCTCATCATTTTCTCCTTTTTGCTGAGGGTTACAGACACCGTTAAGGATATCCGGTATCAAGTAATAATTATTATCATTTAAAGGGTAAAAAAAACCGTCTATTTTTTTTTGAGGCACTCGCCGCAGATACCGAAGAAATCCAGCCGGTGGGTCACAATCTTGAAGCCTGTTTCGGCAGCCACCTCCTCGGTCATATCTTTCAATGTATCCAACTTCGGGTCAATGATCTTTTTGCACTCAAAACAGATGACATGGGGATGGGGATAAGGCCTGTTGCCATCATACCGGTTGCTGCCGTCCGTAAATCCCAGCTCCAGAACCTCCCCCAAAGATTTAAGCAACATCACATTGCGATAGACCGTCGCCAGGCTCATGGTCGGAAAATCATCCCGCAACTGCTCGTAGATCCTCTCGATATTGGGATGCCCCTGGCTGCGCGCAAGAATCATTGCGATTGCCAGGCGCTGGGGCGTAAGCTTTTGGTTGTTCTCCCTGAGCTTTTTAACAATCGCATCAAATCGCTGTTTTTCATCGGCCACGACCGCATCACCATTTCAGTAAGTAATACCAACACCTAATTGATAACCATTATCATTTAACACAACTTGTCAAACTTTGGAAAGAACAAATTACCGGATCAGCGGAATTTCTGAAGGCGCATGCCCTGAACATTTGAAAAAAGGTTAGGCATGCAGCACCAGTCCGGCGGGCAGGGTTTCGCCAAAAATGGCGCTCTCCTCCTGCCGGGCCAGGGGAACGATCTGCCGCAGGCATGGCAGGCAGGGGCCCAGCAACGCTTCCCTTTGGGATTCGGCCGTCATCCAGGCAATGATCTTCTCAATTTCAGCCGGCTCAAGATCCCGTGCGCGGTCACCGGTCTTGCGGGCCATCTGGGCCAGGGCGATCCCCACCGGTTTGGGATCAGACCATTTGCCGCCAAGCAGGGTATCGATCCAGGCGGCCGCTTCTTTGGGCGCAATCACGCGATCCACCGAACCGTACAGCAATTCCCGGGCGCCCAGGCGCGACAAGGCCCATAAATGCTGGGGCCGGGAACTCTTGGGCTGAATTTCAGCCAGCAGGGCACGGCCGCATTTGATTTTGTCTCTGGCCAGAAGGTGCTCCAGATTGGCCACGGTCATCCAGATCTCGAGGCGCTGCTGGGCAGTGACCCTTTTGCCTTTGGCTTTGGCGTCCAAAAGCGTGGGCGTCATGGCCTGAAGCAACTGACGCTGCTGGCCGGCCGTCAGGCCGCCGGCCACCCGCCGCCACATGATCCACCACTCGCTGAGCACCTGGGGATGGCTCGGGTGGCGCAGACCCTGCAGAAAAAGCTGCCAGACTCTCTTCATGCGCAGAGGATCGCCGCCCTCGGCAAAACCGGGGCGCATGCAAAACCCGGTTAAATTGAGCCAGCGACTTTCATGCAAAGGTGAAAAGGATCGGGTTTTCTCCAGGTCGAGCAGCTTATCGGCCATGCCGCGAATCAAACTCAAGGGCCACTGTTCGCGTTTACGGTCGATCACGGCGGCCACATCCCTGGCCAGGGATTCCAGTCGTCCGCCCACATTTCGGTCCTCAAAGGCCGCGCCCACCACGTCGCAAACCTCCGCCACAACAGCGGATTCAAAAATCTCCTGATCCCCCACCCCGGCCGCAGGCGCCAGACTGCGCAAGTGAAACTGAAGCTGCCAGCGGTGGCTGCTGATCAGACTTTTGCACCACAGGGCCAGGGCCCCCAGCTCGGTATAATGGGCCGCAACATGAACGGGGATTCGGGTTTGGGCCCCTTTTTTGCCGTATTGAATGATGGTTTGAATGGGCGGCAGAACGGTCAGGGTGTCATCCACAGCCACCAGATCACCGCAACGGTCGCCGCTGCGATAACTGGAGCTGTAAATATCAAAAGCGACCGGCTGATTGGCCAGCACTTCGAAGCGGCGCGCCTGCAATTCGATATCGCTGCCCTCTTCCAGGCCGCGCTCCACCACACACAGCGCCTGTTTGGCCGTCTCCCGCTTCTGATCTCCGGCCGCCTTGGCCACGCCCAGATAGTAGGCCCGCGGACTGCCGCTGCCCACCCGCACCCCGCGACCGGTTTTCACCAGCCCGTAATAGGCTGCGCCCAGAGCCACGGCCAGATCCAGGTCGGGATTTTCCAGCACCCTGGGCATCTGCTCGTTTGTCTGGCCGAACCAATGGCGCACGGCGCTGCAAATGCGATCCTGAATGACGGCCGGCTTGAGCGATCCGCCATTGAACAGAATCACGTCAGGTTCGGGCCGCTTCTTTTGCAGCAGATCGGCCGCATCCTTGCTGTGCTGCTCCAGAAACCAGCCCAGGTGACGGGTGACGGCCGGTTCCTGCTCGTAGGGCAGACCGAATTCGGTAATGCCTTTGGCCTGGGTTGCCGCGCCCCTGGCACCGGCCGCCGCCAGGGGAAAAAAACCGTCCAGAACCGTACGGGCAACATCTTCACGCTTGAGGGTGGCGGTCAGGGTGCCGGCGATCAGTTGACTGCCGCTCCCCATGAGGGTGATCTTGTAAGTCTCCGCTTCTCCTTCCAGAAGTGCTTCCTTGGCCTGACGGCACTGGTGACAGAGGCTCTTCCAGCGGTCGCCGCCCACCGAGTGCTGCTTGCTGGAGAATTGCATCTCAATATGGCGGGCCAACGCCAGATCGATGTTATCGCCGCCCAGGATCAGATGATCGCCCACGGCGATGCGCTCGAATCGCGGGCTGCCGTCCGCCACCTCCCGCAGGTAGATCAATGTAAAGTCGGTGGTGCCGCCGCCCACATCGCAGACAAGGACAAGCTCGTTGGGTTTGACAAATTGCGGCCACTGCCTTTCATGGGCCATGAGCCAACTGTAAAACGCCGCCAGGGGCTCTTCCAGCAAAATCACCGGCCCCATGCCCGCCAGGACGGCGGCCTCAAGGGTCAGCTCCCGGGCCACTTCGTCAAAAGAGGCCGGCACGGTGATGATCACCACCTGGTCTTCGAGCCAGGCCTCTTCCTGGGCATGGGCCCGGTTCCAGGCCCGGCGGATATGCTTCAGGTAGGCCGCCGTGGCATGCACCGGCGAAACCTTGCGCACCTCGGCGCTTGTGCCCCACGGCAGAATAGGCGCCTTGCGGTCGGCGTTGGAGTGGCAGAGCCAGCTTTTCGCCGAAGAAACCAGCCGCGCCGGCACATTGGCGCCGTGGTCGCGGGCAAAAGCACCGGCAAAGGCCTGGTCGTCGCCGCTCCATTCGGCGGAGAGACTCTCCCTGGCGATGTCATAATCTCCGGGTATATATAAAAACGAAGGCAGGACCGACAACCGGGAGACCTCCCCCGGTCCGGTCATCTGGGGAATCGAAAACAATTTGATGGAAGCGCCGGGACCGCCCTGGGCCTGCAAATCCACATAAGCCACCGCCGAATTGGTGGTGCCCAGGTCAATACCGATAATGTAGCGTTGATCGTCAAGATTCAAGATTTTCCATCTCCCGCACATTGAACTCCAGTTTCCAGCGGCGCCGCGCCTCTTTGGCCACACACCAAAGCTCCAGGGTGCCCACCTCGGTCACCCGGCTCTCCATGGTCACCGCAATCACCTGACCGGCATCGCCGTCCAGGGTGGTTTCAATGGCGGCGATGGCCTTGATCTCCCCCTCCCAGTCCTCCACCACAGTGCCCGCCGAATGATCGCGGCGCATGGAGCTGAGAAAATCGAACTTGACCGGCGCGCCGACCTTCAAGGCGAACTCACGGCCCTCCAGGCTGACCGCCGTGCCCTCTTCCATGCCGAAAGGCGCCACGCACAGGGCCTTGATAGGGGCCGGCAAACCCGGTACCGCCGGCATGGAAGCGGCAATGCCCACATAGTAGGATTTGTTCAGACCGTAACGGATGCGAATGCCCCGCCCGCGCCGGGCCAGACCGTAGTAGACCGCCCCCCTGGCCACGGACAGGTCGAAATCGGCGGCTTCCAGCTCCCGCGCTGGTTCCTCTCCCCCCCCCCCGCCCTGCCAGGCGTTCAGAACCTCCATGATGCGGCCGCGGACCTTTTGCGCCTTCATCACCCCGCCGTTGAAAAGCACCGCCGTGGGCGCGGCGCCATCCGCATTTTGGCCCAGGAACCGGGCCAGATGGTATGTAACGGCCGGATCGGCCGCATAGGCCAG
>JBFFHG010000364.1:0-4782 GCA_041557055.1 Desulfosarcinaceae bacterium | reverse complement strand
TATTCTGTGATTTCAATTTTTTATGATTGACGGACTCGCAAACGTCCGTTGATGTTTGGATTTTGGCATTCGATATTCTCATTTACCAAATGGCCCCATGCTAAGGATAATCAAAAAACGCACAAATTATTAAAACTAATCTGATGCAGTTAATTTAAGCATGGCTGAAAATCAAGAATGAAATCCCGGTTGCCGTTATTAAACCGGCGATTGAATACATTTTGACACAATTTTCCATGGACCTTATGATTCCGGGCATGAAATGCAACCAAACCCATCTTACCAAGGAGAACCCAGGTGTTAAAAGCCAACCAATTGAAAAGAGGAAACGTCGTCAATATAAACGGCCTGCCTTACCAGGTCAGGCACATCGATATCAGCACCCCCACCGCCCGCGGCACCAATACCCTTTACCGGGTTAAATTCAGCGGCGTTACCAACAGCCAGAACCTGGACCAAACCTATAAGGGCACGGATACCCTTGAGGAGATGTCCATGGATCGACGGGCGGTCTCCTACCTGTACGGCGATCAGGAAGCGTGTCATTTCATGGACACGGAAAACTTCGAGCAATACAGTCTGCATGTGGATCAGTTGGCCGGGCAGCGGGACTGGCTGGCGGACAACATGGAGGGCATCACGGCATTAATGCTGGACAACTGGATTATCGGCATTGAGCTACCGGCAAATGTGGATTTGGAGATTGTGGAGACCGCGCCGGTGATCAAGGGGGCCACGGCCACCAACCGCAACAAACCGGCGACCTTGTCCAACGGGCATGTGGTTCTGGTGCCCGAATACATGTCGCCCGGTGAATGGGTGCGCGTCAATACGGACACCGGTAAGTTCATGGCCCGGGCAAAATAGCGTCGTGGGAAAATTGCCTGCATGGATCGATTCCGGAGCGAGTCCCGGGCTACAATTTGTTACATCTTGTTACCCCCATGAAAAGCAATGGTTTTGAAAGCAGCGTATCGTCTTCGCAGTTGAAGGTTTTATTTTAACCATGCCGGCCGTTCCGGCGACACCAACAGGGAGGATGATTATGAAGATCATTGCTTTGTCGTTTATCATTATGCTAGTGTCTGGTTTGATCCTGTTCATTTTCAACGGGTGCCAGTGCAATGCCAAGCCCCATCCGTTTGCCGATGCAAAGGGGGCGTGGCCTGCGGACAAGAAGATCGGTTATATGAAAAAAAAGCTGGTCTCCGAATTTGATCTTAACGCGGACCAAACGGCGAAACTGGATGAGATCACTGCGGATATGGCCGACCGGCATGAGGCGATGCGTTCCGAGACCCATGAATTCAAAACCGGATTGATCGAGATGCTGGGCCGGGATCAGGTTTCGGCCGCTGACCTCAAGAACCTCATGGATCTCCATCGTCCGGCATTGGAGGACACCATGTCCATGCTGGCTGAAAAGATGGCCGATTTTCATGCCATTTTAACCCCCGAACAACGCGCCAGGCTGGTGGACAAGCTGGAATCCGCTCGAGAAGGGCGCTGCCGGTTCGGAGGGTAGGGCGATATTCGGCATGCCGTATTCAAACCCTGACGTTGTTAGTGCCCATCCATAAATGGCCAATTTACCCGCTATCCGTGTTGTGCGAAAAATTTTATCCTCGCAATATCAACCATATGCCTGGGTAAAATTTTTCGCAGGCCTTGATCTCGACCAAATTTGCCTATTTCTGGATGGGCACTTGTTAGGGTGAATATATGCAAAAACGACTGCTGATCATTGACGATGATCCCAAGCTGAACCGGCTGTTGGCGGCGTTTCTGGCCGAGTTCGGCTTCCGGGTGGCCTCGGCCGTCACCCCCGGTGAAGGGCTCAAAAAATTGCATCAGGACAAGCCCTGTCTGGTGATTTTGGATGTGATGCTGCCCGAGAAAAACGGTTTCGAACTCTGCAGGGAAATTCGACGGGATTCGAATATCCCCATCATCATGCTCACCGCCCGGGGCGATCCCATGGATCGAGTTGTGGGGTTGGAGTTGGGCGCGGACGATTATCTGCCCAAACCCTTTGAACCGCGGGAGTTGGTGGCCCGCATTCAAGCGGTGTTGCGCCGTTTTACCGGTAACGGGCCAACAGGGATCCGGTCATTCGGCCGCCTGACCATCGATCCGTTGAAACAGCAAGCCTGTCTGGATGACCGCTCTCTTGATCTGACCACCAACGAGTTTACGGTCCTGGACCTGCTGGCCCGCCATGCCGGCGAGGTCCTTGACCGGGATCGTATTTTGAGAGCGTTGCGCGGCATGGACAGCGAGGCGTTTAATCGTACGGTGGATATCACCATGAGCCGCCTGCGCCAAAAACTGGGTGACGATCCCAAATCACCGGAGTTTATTAAAACAATCTGGGGATCCGGTTACAAGTTCATTGGAGCGGCCGATGCCGATGACTGAATTCACCCTGCCGAAAGCATTGACCTCGGTATCCGCCAAGCTGCTGGTGGTCATGCTGATGACCGGGGTGGGGATCAACCTGGCCATCATATTTTTCATCGGCGCTTTTCAACATCATATCGCAGCGCCATTTCATGTCCACATGGCCCGTTATGTGGCCTATCTGGTAGAGGATCTGGGCACGCCGCCGGATCAAGGGCGCGCTGCGCAGATTGCGGCCCAGACGGCCATGATCATCACCTTTGAATCAGAAGCCGGCACATGGTCCACCGCGCCGGGTTCCGTGCCCTTTCCCAAGACCGGCGGACGTAAGCGATATGACGACGGCCGCATCCAGGTTGTGGGCCATCACGGAAATTTTGCTGTTTTCGTCCAACAATCAGACGCCCGTATCGGCTTTTATTTGCCCCGACAGTACAAGGCCGAAAAAAAAATGAAGCTGCTGGCCCTGCTGCTGCTGTTGTTCATCTCCATGTTGATGGTGGCGGCTTTTTTCGTTATTCGGTGGGTTTTGCGGCCGTTGCGCTGGCTCAAAGACGGTGTGGATGAAGTGGCTCAGGGAAATCTGGCCCATCGCGTTCCTGAAAAGCGCCGGGATGAGCTGCGCAATTTGGCCCGGGCCTTTAACTCAATGACCGAAAAACTGGCCCGCCTGATCGCGGCCAAGGAGCAACTGCTCCTGGACGTCAGCCATGAATTGCGCACCCCTATTACGCGCATCAAGGTGTCTCTGGCCATGCTTGCGGACGATGAAGGCAAGGAGAGCATCGCGGAGGATCTCATGGAGGTCGAGGCGAAGATTACCGAATTGCTGGAAACAGCCAGGGCCCTTGGGGTCAAGGCGGAACTCAACCGCCGGTCCACTGATCTGGCGGCCGTGATTCAACGGGTGGTGGCCCTTTACGCGAACCGACAACCGGGTATCACCCTGCATTCCATTGAAAAACCGGCCCCTCTGATGCTGGATGAGGGCCAGATTTTCAAAGCCCTCAAGAACGTTGTAGACAACGCGATGAAGTACAGCCGTTCCCACAGCGACCCCATCCGGGTGTCCCTTGGCCTTCACGGTTCAGCAGCGGTTATTTCCGTTCAGGATTTCGGCATTGGCATTGCCGATGAAGATCAGGCCCTTGTTTTCGAACCCTTTTACCGGGCCGACAAGGCGCGTTCGCCCAGGGGCGGATTCGGCCTTGGGCTGAGCCTGGTGAAAACCATCGTGGCCGCCCATAACGGCCGTGTTGAAATTGAAAGCGATTTGGGTTGCGGCACCACGGTGAAGATCTATCTGCCGTGTTCGGAATAGAGCGGAACTTTTTTTGAATACGGTCGCGTGGCAGCGTCCACCATAACCTGTTCGGCAAAAGTATTGATTAAACCATGAGCGCGCATCCTGCGGCTGCGATAAGACGCATTATTGACGGCAGCATGGCGATATTGTGTCATTTTCCCGCCGAGAGGCGCCCATTTTGTGCCCCTGGTGTATTTTCAATTATTGATGCATTGCATTCGGATGATTGGCCACAAACAGAGCCAATCTGTCCACCCCCCCAGGCAATACGTTATCTGTTTTGCCTTAGTACAGGATTTTTGTAAAACCCTTCAAAATGCCATTGCATTGCATTTAACGGCAGTGCCATAATGCACTATTTGCGCATCATGGCCGGTGGCCTGCAAGACCTCGGCACCAATGATCCGGCATGTAACTTGCTTTTGTTTCAGAAACAATTGAACGCTCATGGGGTGATACTTAGGCTCGTTTTGTTAAGGCCAGGCACATTAAAAAGGATATCAAAAGGTTTGAATCTCAACAATCAGGATTGTTGAACCGCGCGGATCAAATCATTCGATAAGGAAATTTAGGTAATCTCATGATTTCACGCAAACAGATGGAGACCAAACGACCTTTATTGCACTGGGTGCTGTGCATGGCAGTGATGGTATTGATGGGATGCAGCAACAATACCCAAGAGCAAAAGGTGTATAAGATAGGGATTCTTTCAGGCTTGGATGCGTTTACCGACATCGCCAATGGTTTCAAAAACGCAATGTCTGAGCTGGGTTACATCGAGGGAAAAAATATCGTTTTTGATCTGCAAAAAGTCGGCGCCGACCAGGAAGAGATCCGGCAGGCCATAAGGAAGTTTATCGATGAAGATGTCGATCTTCTGTTGACCTTTCCCACCGAAGCGACGATCAAGGCCAAAGCGTTCACTCGCGGAACCCATATCCCCATCGTTTTTGCCATGGCCGGCATAGAGGGGAACAATCTCATCGAAAGTGTCTACCGGCCCGGCGGGAACATCACCGGCATCCGTTTTCCAGGGCCGGACACCGTGGTCAAGCGCTTTGAATTATTGCATGAGC
>JBFFHG010000363.1:0-4782 GCA_041557055.1 Desulfosarcinaceae bacterium | reverse complement strand
TCTAATGGCGGCCTACCGGCAGCAACTGGCCCCCACCCGGGCCGATAACGGTCACGGCGGTTTTACGGATCTGGCCTGCCGGGCCTTTGCCCTGGGTTTTGCGAATAAATGGGAGATTCCCTGAAAAGGCGGTCAGATGGCCATTTGAGAAACCACTTTGTACTGATGATTGCAAATCAATGAGAAATGCACAAGGAAAAGGAGATGGAGATGAAATCGTTATTATTGGTATTTCCCCTGCTGCTCATTGCCATAGTGCCTGCCGTTGCAGAAGAGCCTGAAGGGCGGCAGGACTTGGAAGATATGGTGGTCACCTCCACACGCACCCGGGAGCGCCCCATCGACGTGCCGGTGACCACGGAAGTGATCACCCGGGAGAAGATCGAAATGTCCGGAGCCGTCGACATCGGGGACCTGATCGGCAAATATGTCACCGGCCACTACCATAAATACAACGGCCTGCTGAGCCCTGTGGGAATGCGGGGATTTCGAACCGATGCCCATGGCGACGATGTCAAAGGATATGTACTGATTCTCATTGACGGCCACCGTATCGGCACGGGCAATGCCGCCAAAATCAACCTGGACCGCATTGAACGCGTCGAAGTGACCAAGGGACCGGCATCGGCCCTCTACGGCTCGGCAGCCATGGGCGGGGTGATCAACCTGATTACCAAAAAAGGCGACGGTGATCTTTCTGCCGAACTGAGCAGCGACTATGGCAGCTTCAGCTACTGCAAAAACCAGATCTCGGGCGGCGGTCAGGTCAATGACAAATTCCGTTTCCATGCCACCGCCGCCTACGAAGAGATTGACGACTACGACGACCCTGTGTTCGGCACAGCTTACAACAGCGGGGTAACCAAAAAAAATATCGGCGCCAACCTCCTCTTCACGCTCAACGAAAACCAGGAACTGCGTTTGGGCGGCAACTATGCCGACCTTACCAGTGAATCGCCCAAGTGGGTGAACGGCACCGCCTACACGGATTATCGATCCGATGCCAGCCAACACAACGACAAGAGCCATGGATATACCGACCTGGAGTACAACGGCGATTTTTGGGGAAATCAAATTCAATGGCGCGGCCTGGCCTACTATCTGTGGGACCGCAACCATTGGCACTGGGGGGACCCGGTTGCCGAATCTTACCAGAGCAAGTACATTGACACGACCCTGGGGACCGACCAGCAATTGACCTGGAATATGACGACCTGGAACAAGTTGCTCCTGGGATTCAACCTGGAACGGCTGGAAAAGGCGTCCGAGGCGGTGGCCGACAACCAGCCGTCCACACCGTACTCGCCGGGAATGACGTACGACGCCCAGGCACTCTTCGCACAAGATTCTCTGGAACTGTGGGACAACCGTGTCAACATCATTGCCGCAGCCCGTTACGACCGGTTTGACGTAACGACGCAGCAACCGGAAACAGGCAGCCTGGAGGACTTCAATGGGAAAAGCGTGACCTACGATCATATGTCTCCCAAGGTCGGCATCGGGGTTAAATTCCTGAACGAACTGTTGCGGGTGCGGGCCAACGTGGGTGAGGGATTCAAATCGCCTTCCGCCGATCAGCTCTCCGCCGACTATGTGCACAGTAACGGCACCCACTATCTGGGCAACCCGGACCTGGCCCCCGAAACCAGCCTGACCTACGATATGGGGGTTGACGTTTTTCATGACGATTTTACGTTCAATTTGGGATACTTCCATTCCGATTACGAAGACAAAATCGTACAGGAGAAATATGTGGTCGACGGCGTCAACACCACGACCTATGCAAACCATGGCGATGCTGAAATCGCCGGTTTTGACATCAGCCTGGAGTGGTTGATCGGCCGGACCTTCCATTGGCCTGTGAATCTCTGCCTATGGTCCAACGCCACCTTCAATACGACCAGGCAGGATAAGGAGACCGGTGAAGATCTTCTCTATATTTCCGACCACGAAGTCAAATCCGGGCTGGATTTGGGTTATGGCGGGTTCAGCGCCCAGTTGAACCATGTGCTGGTGGGACCGCAAATGATCACCAATTATGACACCTATGCCGACGAGGAGAAGGCCGGTTTTGACTTTTGGGACCTGACCATGCGCTACCGGTTCCTGAACCATTGGCAAGTGCGGGCCGCCGTATTGAATCTGTTCGACGACCGGGTCGAATGGGTGCGCGGCTATCCCATGGCCCAACGCAACTACCGCGTGGGCGTCTCTTACACATTTTAACCAAAGTTGAACGATTTGAAAAAAGAAGCAACCACAGCTGAAGTAAAATGGCGTGACACGAAAAAGCCGAAGAAGCCAATGCAAAGCCGGCCGCCGTGCCAGGACCGCGTCCTGCCTGTCGACAATGAGCAGACGTCGGTATCGAATACCGCCGGTAACCCTATGAGGAACAAAAAACAAATCAGTCTGCGATCAAGGAAGATGAAAGAATGAAGATACTCTACATCCACAGCCTCATGTTTCACCACCGCACCTGGCAGCGGGCGGCTGAACGCCTGGCCCGCGACGGCATCGAATTGTGCTTTGCGCACCAGCCATCGGCCCTTGCCGTTCTGGAAAGCCGGGACGGTAAAGGGGTTGACCTGCTGATCGCCGAGCTTGCCCCGGGAGTGCCCGGGTTCGAGCAGATCAAGGTCCGCGGCCGGCAGGTTCCGCGGCGTATCGGTCTGTCGCCCGGGATACCTGAGGATTTCACGACCCTGGCCCCTGAGGCAGCCGCCGACTTCAGGGAATATGTGGGCGAGGTATCATTGGTCAACTACATCAACGGGATTCGATTTCTGGCGAGCCGGGCCGGTATGGCTTCGGAATTTGAGCCGCCGGCGGCCGTGCGCACCACAGGCATCTACCATCCCCTGGCGCCGCAAACGTTTGATGACGTGGCAGCTTACCGGGCGTGGTTCGCCGGCCGCTTCGCGCAGCGCAACCGCCCCCGGATCGGCCTGCTCTTTTACTACAGCCAGCTTGCGGAAGAGAACACCGCTGATGTGGATGCCGTTATCGAGGCGCTGGAATCCCATGGCTTGGCGCCGCTGTGCGTTTTTTGCGCCGGTGTGGAAGATAAGGCCGCCGATGGCCCGCCGTGGTTGACGTTTTTCCGGCAGCCGCCGGGCATTGAGCTGGTGCTCAGCCTGATGGCCGGGCGCCTGTTGAAAACGGGTGCGCAGGTCTCTCTGCTCCAGATGTTGAACGCACCGATCATCCAGTTGTTGCGTTCCCACAGCCAGACCCCCGACCAGTGGCGCCAAGACCCCCGGGGGCTTCCGGCCATGACGGCGGTCTACAGCCTGGCCCAGCCCGAAACCTGCGGGGTGATCGCCCCGATTTTGGTGGCCGGCAGCCAACAGGACGGCATCCAGGCCCATGGCATTGGTTATCGCCCCTTCCTGCCTGTTGATGAGCGCATTCACGCCCTCTGCCGAAAGATCAAGCGCTGGGTCCGGCTGAGGCGTTTGGCCAACCGGGACAAGCGCGTCACCTTTGTCCTGCACAACAACCCCTGCAAGGGGGTCGAGGCCACGGTGGGCATGGCCGTGGGATTGGACACCTTCGACAGTCTGGCGCGGGTGCTGCAGGCGATGAAAAAAGCCGGATACGATGTCGGACAAACGCCGCCCCGGGGACGCGACATCCTCGACCACATCATGAGCCGCAAGGCGATCAGCGAATTCCGCTGGACCACGGTGGACGAAATCGTGGCCAAGGGCGGCGCGCTCTGCATGATGGACGGCAACGCATATGACCCCTGGTTTGATGCGTTGCCCGAACCGGCCCGCCGCAAAGTGCTCGACCACTGGGGCGACTTTCCCGGCCAGGGCATGGTCTATCAGGAGAACGGCGTGGATGTGCTGGTGATCACCGGCGTGCAATACGGCAACATCCGCATCATGGTCCAGCCCAAACGCGGCTGCTACGGCGCCAAGTGCACCGGCGAAGTGTGCCGCATCCTGCATGATCCCGAGCTGGCCCCGCCCCACCACTGGCTGGCCACCTACAAATATATCCGGGAGAACTCGGACGCCGTGGTGCACTTCGGCACTGAAGGGGCTCTGGAGTTCCTGCCGGGTAAGCAGGCCGGCCTGTCCGATTGCTGCTTTCCCGAAATCTCCATCGGGGATCTGCCCAATTTCTATATCTATATTATGGATGCCGTCGGCGAGGGGTTGATCGCCAAGCGCCGGGGCCAGGCCGTGCTGGTGAACCACCTGCCCCCGGTCTATCGCCCGGCCCCCATGGATGAGAAGATCTGCCGGGTGGAAGATCTGTCCGAGCAATACCGCAAAGCCGACCAGATGAATGAAATCAAACGCAAGACGGCCATCGCCGCGGAACTCACGCCGCTCCTGCTGGAACTGCATCTGGCGGAAACCGCCCCGGAGCCCCGGGAGTTGCCGGAAATTGTCGCCCTGGCCCGCCGCCAAATCGCCCTGGCGCGACAAGCGCTGATCCCCCAGGGGCTGCATGTCCTGGGAACGCCGCCCGATACCCGGGCTGTGGGCCGAATGCTGGCCACCATGCTGCGGACGCCGCCGCCCAACCTGCCGGATATAAAGGCCATCGCCGACCGGGCGCCGGACGATGCAACCTCTGAATACGACCGGGCAGCCGCGCTGCTGGCCCGGCTGGCCGCCGGACAGGATCGGGGTGCATCACCATCGCATGAGGGGATCGAACCCCTGCGCGCCTTCTGCCGGGAGGCGACCGAGCGCCTCAATCAATGCGGCCTGGAAATTTCGCACCTGCTGGCCGGCTTGGCGGGCCGCTATATTCCGCCGG
>JBFFHG010000362.1:0-4788 GCA_041557055.1 Desulfosarcinaceae bacterium | reverse complement strand
GCTGAAAAAAAATATGATCACCAGCCCGGAGAAGGAGACCACCGACAACCCCACATCCACGGCCACCTTGCCCAGCTCCCAGGTAAACATGCCGGTGACGAGCATATTGGACAGAAAAAGAACAAACCCCAGGGAAAAGATACCGTACAACACCTTGTTGCGGATACTGTCCTTAAAGGTCATCCAGGCGAGCAAGGCGACATTTTTCATCGGTCCACCTCATCGTTTTCGATCATGCGGATAAAGGTCTCCTCCATGCCGTCCTGTTCGCGCACAATGTCGGCCACGTTGCCCACATAGAGCAGCTTGCCTTTGTTGAGGATGCCGATGCGGTCGCAGAGCCGTTCGATATCGCTGAGAATGTGGGAACTGAAAAACACGGTTTTGCCCTTTTCGCGCAGTTGGAGAATAACGTCGGTGATCAGCCGGCGCCCCATGGGGTCCAACCCGCTCATGGGCTCGTCCAGGATATAGATATCCGGGTCGTGGACCAGGGCCGCGGCCAGTCCCAGGCGCTGCTTCATCCCCTTGGAATAGGTTTTGATTTTCCGGTTGGCGGCGTGGTCGAGCTTGAGCACCCCCAAGACTTCGACCGACCTTTTGCGGACGTCGGCGCCCTCCATGCCCGAGGTCCGGCCGGCGAACCCCAATATCTCCGTCCCGGTAAGATTCTCGAAAAAGCACGGCGTTTCCGGAAGATAGCCGATATGGTGCTGAAACCTGTCAAGCCCCACGGTCAACCCGTTGACCAGAATCCGGCCGCTGTCCGGGCGGATGAAATTCATCAGCAGCTTGATGGAGGTGCTCTTGCCCGCCCCGTTGGGCCCCAGGAAACCGAAAATCTCGCCCTTGTGAACTGTCAGCGAAAGATCATGGAGCGCCGCGGTTCTTTTCCGGCCGTCCCTGAAACTTTTGAAGACTGAATTGAATTGGATCGCCGCCATTTTTTTCCTGCGTCAAAAGTGGATGTTGTGGATAATATCGCCGCTTCCTGCTGAGCGCTTTAGGGAAAACAGCGTTATGTTTTTTTCTGTGGCCCGGTCATTGATCTTGAATTCTATATCAATAAATACAGCATATTGCAACTATTATGTGAAGACGTCCATGGTGCGCCCGAATCTGATTTTAATGATCGGCCCGGCGGTGGAGGCGCTCTTCGGTTGTTGCCCGGTATGCAGGGGAAAAAAAACCAAAAAAGCAACCGGCCGAGGGTCGGTTGCTTTTGAATTAAAACCGTCATCAATTTAGAACGGTCTTTTTAGGCTGTTACTCGGCTGCCGGCATCCATTCCGGGGTCGGTAAGCCGCCACCTGGGGCACCACCTGCGGCGGCTTCAAAGTCATCTGTGTCAACCTCGGCGTCCACTGCCACGGCCATCAGAAGGTTGTTGCCGGGCCAGTTCGGGTTTGATACCGAAAAGATGCGGTTTTCAACATCGGAATCCAGGCCGTAGGCCGTGTCGCCGCGAAAGTGACGGGTCATGATGACATGAGAGGTGCCTTCATCACCGGCTACGGTATCAACCAAAACCTGGGCCATCATATTGGCCCCCACACCGATGCCGAGGGCCATTTCACGGGTCCAATCCGTCGTCACGCGTTGCCCGGCCAAACGGGCGCCGATTGCGGTGGCTGTGGCGGCGATCTGCAGGTCGGTATCAGCCTCAGAATCGATAACGCCAGGGCCGACATAAGCGGCCGTCAGATCGTCAGCCGCCGCTTCGGTCACGCCGTAGACCCCCAGCTCCGAGTTGAGGTTGCTCTGGTCGGCTTTTAAATTGTGGGCCGTGGCTTTGGCTGCGGCGTTGTATGACCGGGTGCGGTAGGCCAGAAACTGGGGCACGGCAATGGCGGCCAAAATGCCGATGATGGCGATGACGATCATCAATTCGATAAGGGTGAAACCTTTTTGATTGTTTGTTCCGAGTTTTTGAATCATGGGTGCGATCCTCCTTGGGTAAAAAAATAATGGAATGTGGAATTTATGGGTTAATAAAAATCTCGTTCAGTTTGGAATGCCTGCCTCAACACCACCTCCTTTATGAACGATTATCCGTTGCGTAGGGATATAGCAACGGGTGTGCCACTTTACAAATCCAGTTGAATTTTAAATATCATACTGTTTTTATTGGGTTATTAAAATAAAAACCCGCGGCCGCAACGCCACGATTGCTGAATCGGGCCAAGGATCAGGACAAATTTCGGCGGCTCTGACAATATTTGTCAGACGCTGACGCCCTGAGATCTCTTTTAAGCGCAATGCGACCATGGGGTTTTATCGGCTATCCGCAGAGGAAGTTGAGATCGAATTGTCGTAATCAGCTTAACTGATTGGATTTCATTTGAAAATTGAGGAAAAATAATGCCCGGACGGTGCGAACTTGTATATTAATGGTCTAACGTTAATACGACACGCTCTGTTTTTCAAGAGTTATCAGGATTCGATATCCAGTTTATCCACCCGGTATCTGAAGGAGCGAAAGGTGATGCCCAGCAGGTCGGCGGCTTTGTTCTTGTTGCCGCTGGTGCACTCCAGGGCCTTGGTGATATAGGAGCGTTCGATTTCGGACAGGATGTTGTCCAGGGCGACGCCGTTGGCCACTTCGTCCAGGTCGTAGCGCTTGTTCTGGACCCCTTCGATCCAGCGGCGCTTGTGGATGGACATGGCCAGACTGTCGGGCAGCAGGATATTGGTGCTGGACAGGGCCACGGAGCGTTCGATCAGGTTCTCCAGCTCGCGCACATTGCCCGGAAAATTGTATTTTTTCAGCAGATCGATGGCGTAAGAGGAGAGTTTGGTCACCTCCTTGCCCATCTCCCTGGCATATTTTTCAATGAAATGATGGGCCAGGATCTTGAGGTCGCCCTTGCGTTCGCGCAGCGGCGGCACCTTGATCTCGATGACGTTGAGCCGGTAAAACAGGTCTTCGCGGAAGTTGCCGGTGATCACCTCATCCTCAAGGCGCTTGTTGGTGGCCGACAGGATCCGGATATCCACGGCAACGTCCTGGGTGCCGCCCACCCATCGAAAGACCCGCTCCTGAACCGCCCGCAGAAGCTTGACCTGCATGGGCAGGCTCAGCTCTCCGACCTCGTCCAAAAAGACCGTGCCGCCGTGACCAGCCTCCAAAAGCCCCTTCTTGTCCTGGGTGGCGCCGGTGAAAGCCCCTTTTTTATGGCCGAAAAACTCACTCTCCACCAGATTTTCAGGGATGCCGCCGCAATTGATGGGGATGAAGGGTTTGCCGGCCCGGTCGCTTTGATCGTGAATGGCCTTGGCGATGAGCTCCTTGCCGGTGCCGCTCTCTCCGGTGATCAGCACGTTGGTGCGGGTTTTGGCCACCTGGCGCACCATTTGATAGATATGCTGCATGCGGGGGCTGTTGCCCACGATCTTGCCGAAATGGACGGTCTTTTTCAGCTCGTCCTCAATGACCTGCCGCTCGGTCTCCAGGGTCTTGCGATCCAGGGCATTGGCGATGGTCTGCTTGAGCTCTTCATTGTCAAAGGGTTTGGGCACATAATCAAAGGCCCCGTCGTTCATGGCCTCCACCGCGGTTTCCGTGGTGGCGTAAGCCGATATCATGATCACCACGGTCCGGGGCGACTTGTGCTTGGCAGCCCGCAGCACTTCAAGTCCGGTGATATCGCCCAGGCGGATATCGCACAAAATCAGGTCGTATTCGTTGTCCGCCACCATCTCCACCGCCCTGCGGCCGCTCTCCGCCAGAGATATCTTATAGCCCTCCCTGGAAAGCATGTATTCCAGCAGTTCGCGCATGCTGCGTTCGTCGTCCACGATGAGAAGATGAGCTGAAGAGGATGGTGATGTCATGTTACCTGCCTTTTTATTCCGATACCATCGAATCCTGATAGACAATCCGGCCGCCGACCATGGTCATGACGGCCCTGCCTGTAAGCGCCCGCCCCCTGAAAGGCGTATTCCGGCTTTTGGACTTAATATCTTGATGGGTTACACTCCACTGCGCCAGTGGATTGATAAGGGTCAGGTCAGCGGCCAATCCTGAACGCACACCGCATTCAAATCCCATAATTCGCGCCGGTGCGCAGGCCATTCTCTCAATCAGGGTGCCGATGTCCAGAATACCGTCGCGCACCATCTGAAGTCCAAGGGAGAGGGATGTCTCCAGCCCGATAATTCCGTTGGCGGCCCGGTCGAACTCCACCTCTTTTTCCAGGTCCGAATGGGGGGCGTGGTCCGTTGCAATGGCGTCCAGGGTACCGTCCGCCAGCCCCTCCCGGACAGCCTGGCGGTCGGCTTCACTTCGCAGGGGCGGATTCATCTTGGCGTTGGTATCATACCCTTCAACCGCCTCATCCGTCAGGGTAAAATAGTGGGGCGCGGTTTCGGCGGTCACGGCAATGCCGTCGGCTTTGGCCCGGCGAATGGCGGTCACCGACTCTTTGGTGCTGACATGGGCGATATGAACCGGCACGCCGGTTGCCTTGGCCAGCGCAATGTCCCGCATCACCATGACGCTCTCACAGGCATTGGGAATACCGGCCAACCCCATGCGGGTCGCCCGGGGTCCCTCGTTCATCACCCCTGCGTCGGCCAGCGCCGGATCTTCGCAATGGGAGATCACCCGCAGTCCGAATCCCGAGGCATATTCCAGGGCCCGGCGCATCAACTGGCCGTTGATCACCGGATTACCGTCGTCGCTCACGCCCACGGCGCCGGCGGCTTTCAACTCGCCGAATTCGCACAACTGCTCTCCCTTTAATCCCCTGCTGATGGCCGCCACCGGATAGACCCGCACCAGCCCGG
>JBFFHG010000361.1:0-4793 GCA_041557055.1 Desulfosarcinaceae bacterium | reverse complement strand
CGCCCCCGGTTTTCCAAAAGGTACACCAGGGGCATATATCCATCACAAAACGATTAGACCTCTTCTACGGTAATCGCGCTTTCTTCGCAAACTTCCACGCAGCTTTCGCAGCCCAGACACTCTTCACCGTTCACAACTGCAGATTTACCATCTTGCATTTCAAACACTTCCACCGGACAGACATCAACGCACTCTTCACATCCGACGCATTTGTCTTCCTCCACTACAGGATTAAAAGCCATGGTTAAGATCTCCTTTCAAAAGTTTCTTCTGTTAAGTTGATATGATCAACTTTTATTGGCAATGCCGAAAAAACGCCATATCCCAATTGGTACAGGCAGTCAAGCATTGTTGTCGTTTTTTTTCGCGCCGGCCGAAGACAAAATCTTATTCTTTGATATTAAATAGTTACTGTTTTGGTAACGGATCGATAAGACCGATGAGCGTATTGACGGGACTTTGATTCGAAGAAACCCAAGGCTCGGCCTGCCCCCCCCCGCCCAACAGCCTGGCCGGAAAAACACGGGGCGAAACACCGCTCAGAACATACAGCAACAACCTGGCAACCACTGTGCCGGCGTGCGGTTCTTGACCCAAATCCAAAGAGAACGCCGCCGGATCCTTCTCAAGGGACAGAGCCTTCAGGGATTGCGTTGCTTGGCGCATGGAATCCCCGGTCCCATTTTCAGCCCCATGCAAATTCCAGCTCCAGGGGCCCTGAGCTTTTGGAAACAGCGCCAGCAGATATTCAAAAACGGCTGAACTTGTGGTGGCGTAGAGAAGAAACGGTTGATTGTCCCTATCCGCCAACTCTGCCCAGGCCTTTACTCGTTTTTCCGTCATGTAGCCCCCGGCATCAAACATACCCATTGATTGATTCGCCGATTCATCCGGGCTGCTGAAATCCGTTTTCATCGCGTCCCCATCTCCGGACAACCGCGCCAGCATGGCCTTCTCCATGGCGAGGACCGTCTCCATCTGCCGGGCGGCAGCATCATGCTGTTGATCATATTCCTGGGCCATGGCTAAAAAAAGCGCTGATTGGAAATGCGGGACAACCGGCTCCCGAAGGGCTTGCTTGCCGTAATGCCGAATCTGATCTCCGATGCGGGTTGGGTCGGTCTCATCCACCATGGGCGGGCACCCCGCCCGGAATCTGAAAAAAGCTGCCATATCGGCAATATTTCCCTGGTGCAGATCCGCCCAGGCTTTAAACTCCCCAATGGCCGGGGCAAGATGATCCGCTTCGACGCCTTGAGGGTGCCGCAGATCCAGAAAGCCTTTTTGAGCCCATTTGCGCATGTGAACCGGCACCATCTCCGATGCCGGGACAAAGAGTGTCACACGCCCCAGGGCTGCGGTAAGTTTTTGGATGATTCTGTCTTCGATATAGGAAAACGGCATGTAACAAATCATTGATTGACCCTTTTTTGCTGCGTGTGTCCTAACGTTGCATAAAAAAGATGGCGTAAAACAGCCCCTATCCATCGATCTTGCCGTCCCGCACAACGGCTCCCATATCGACCAACTTTTTTCTCAGCGCGTCGGCCAGTTCCCAATTGCATTCGAGGCGGGCCCTGGCTCTTTGTTTAAGCAGGGTTTTAACTTTGGGATCTTCATAAACCGGATCGAAATGAAAAATACGCAGCACACTGTTGATACTTTTCAAACCCTCCAAAACCCTGGGAACCTGTTCAACCGAAAGCTGATTCCCGGAAGCCAGCTTATTCACCTGTTTGACGACCTTAAATATGGCCGCCAGGGCAACCGAAATATTCAGGTCATCGTCCATGGCGGTCACGAAACCATGCTTGAGGTCATAGAGCAACTGGTCCAGCTCTCCATAGGGCCGGCCGTTGCGGAGCTGATGCAGCGTGGCCGCGCAGTCATCCAGCCTTTGAAGGGTGCGGCGCGCATACTGCAATCGCTCTTCGGAAAAATTCACCGGCTTGCGGTAATAATTGGAGAGCAGCCAAAAGCGGATTTCGCGACCGCTCCATCCTGATTGGATCAAGGTTTTGACGGTCAGGCCGCCCTCTTCTTCATCCACCTTTTTGCCGTCCACCAGCACGCGGTCGCAGTGAAGCCAGAATCGGGAAAGCGGCTTTTTATTCAAAGCACCGGCAATGGCGATCTCATTTTCATGCATGGGAAACATCAACTCCCGCCCGGCGATGTGGATGTCGCAGGTCTCCCCGAAATATTTCATAGCCAGGGTTGCGCATTGGAGCGGCCAGGAGGGGCGCACGTTTCCCCACTGGGTTTTGGTGTATAATCCCTTTTTCAGGTCCGCCAGTTTGACCCGTTTGAGAAGGGTGAAATCGCGCGGATTGTCTTTTTCATAATCGTCCAGATCGACAGTGGCCCCCAATTTGATCTTATTCAGATCGATGCCCGATAATTGACCGTATTCACCGAAACGTGAGACATCAAAATAGAGGGATTGCAGCTTTTCGTAAGCATATCCTTTGGCTACCAGTTTCTCCGCCACCGCGATCATCTCATCCACATGATCGCCGGACCGGGGGTATGTCTCTGCGCCCAGAACATCCAGGATGGACAGATCCTCTTTAAAAGCGGTGATATTGCGCGAAGCAAAGGCCCGGGGAGATAATCCGGCCGCGTCGGCATTGTGATAGGTCTTATCATCCAGATCGGTGATGTTCATGACATGGCGGACCTCAAAGCCCCGGTAAACCAGGTATCGATGAACCAGGTCCGCCACCACCATGCGGCGCGCCTCACTCACATGAATGGGGCCGTGGGCGGCGGGGCCGTTGGTGTAGAGAGCGACCTTTGCCAAAGCCGGCGGCACAAAGACCTCTTTGGCATGATTGCGGGTATTGAAAAGCGAAAGCCCCGCCTTTTCACGCTCGGTGAACAGGGAGGTGGACAGATAACGTTCGCCGCTGTCCGGCAGGATGGCCACAACAAGCCCCGAATCCATGGCTGCGGCCCGGTGCAGTGCAACGGCCATGGCCGCGCCGCTGCTCATGCCCACCAGCAGCCCCTCTTCTTTGGCCAGTCTGCGGGCGGTCTCAAAAGCCTCTTCATCATCGATGTTGATTTTATGATCCAGGCGCTCTTTTTTGAAGATGCCGGGCTGATAGGACTCCTTCATGTTCTTGAGCCCCTGGATTTTATGGCCCAGGTAGGGCTCCACACCGATGATGGCAATCTTGGGATTAAGCGCCTTCAGTCCTCTGGACAATCCCATCAGCGTTCCGGAGGTGCCCAAGGTGGCCACAACGGCGGTGACCCGGCCCTGGGTCTGCTTCCAAATCTCCCCGGCCGTACCGTGGCAGTGCGCCTGCCAGTTGGCCTCGTTATTATACTGATCGGTAACGAAATAGGTATGCGGATGCTCCCGCATCAGCCGGTAGGCTTCTTCAATGGCCCCATCGCTTCCCAGATGGCCGGGTGTCAGGCGAATCTCCGCCCCCCTGGCCTTGAGAATTTTCTGCCGTTCCACGCTGGCGGATTCGCACATGGTCAGCAGCAGCTTATACCCCTTGACGGCACACACCAGCGCCAGGCCGATACCCGTGTTCCCGCTGGTGGCCTCGACAACCACCTTATCGGACGTCAATTCTCCTGATTTTTCAGCCGCTTCGATCATGAATCGGGCTGCCCGGTCCTTGATGGACCCGCCGGGATTCAAATACTCCAGTTTGGCAAAAACCGGCACCCGCGGATTGTTGTTCATCCGCCGAATCTCCACCAGGGGGGTGTTGCCGATTAAATCAAGGATGGAAGTCATGATGATTCGCCGTTCAAATAGGCTGCCAGGACAGCTTGAATGGCTTGGGCCACCCTGATTTCGTCCCGGGCGGCATCGATGATGCGGAACCTTCGGGGCTCATTGCGGGCCAGGGCCAGATAACCATCGCGAACCTTTTCGTGGAAAGCCAGCTTCTCCAATTCAAAACGCGATTCCATGTCAATGCGCCCGCCGTTGTTGATCTGGCGCCAGGCGCGGTCCAGCCCCACCCCGGGTTCAAGATCGAAAAGCAACGTCAGGTCAGGCGTCAAACCGTTGCACACCAAACGGTGCAGATCGAGGATCAACCCCTTGTCCAGTCCGCGGGCATACCCCTGATAAACAAGGGTGGCATCGAAATAACGATCACAAATCACCACACGTTGATCCGCCAGGTGCGGCTCGATGACCGTCCGGATGTGCTGGACACGGTCGGCGACATAGAGCAGCAGTTCGGCGTGGGCATCCAATTCCCGGTTTGCCGGATCAAGTAAAATACCGCGAATCCCGGCGCCGATGGTGGTGCCCCCCGGCTCCCGCGTGGTCACGCACTCATAGCCTCTGGCCTTGAAAAATGCAACGATGTTTTTAAGTTGGGAGCTTTTGCCAGCCCCTTCGATCCCTTCCAGCGTGATAAACATATCAGGTCCCAAATATCTTCTTTGCGTCGTTGTGCTCAACCAAATTTTCCTGTTTCTGGATGGACACTAACACTTTTTTCGATCAATCCCCATTGCCTTTGGCGTCTCCTTTGTAAAATTGTCGTTCCAACAGACGATGATAGGCGGTCCAGGAGGCTTCCGGGTCGTCATTGGCCATGAATTCACGGATCGCGTTGACCCGTGAATCGATTTCATCGATATAGTTGAGCAAGACCGCCTCGATGGTCTTGGGCGGCTCGGGAGAGCCGAATTCACGGGCGCCGTGGTGGCTGACGATCATATGTTTTATCAATGCGGCCTGTTCAGGCGGAAAATCGGTCAGAGACTGTATTTTGGCGTTGACGATCTCGAGGCCGATGGCAATATGGCTG
>JBFFHG010000360.1:0-4812 GCA_041557055.1 Desulfosarcinaceae bacterium | reverse complement strand
TATATATAGATAGTTGCGCTATTTTTAATGCTGCTAAGTTAATGACATTGCGTTACAACCAGGGCTTTAAATGATCCGTCTTTCATTGTGAACCTCCAAAAATCTTTGAATTATTAAGAAAATCAGCCGGTGCCCAACGGGCTCATTTGCAGATCCGGGTCAAATAGTCTGTCAGCGTGTTGATGGTCAGATCCAGATTCTGTTTGGATTTATCCGATGTGTACATGACGCAGGCACCCAAAAGTCCCGCGAAAATCATTTCGACCACCCTGTCGGTGTCCACATCGGTTTTCAGCATTCCGGCCGCGCGCTCGTCATTCAACAGCCGTTTGAGCATCTTTTTGAGCCTGACAAAGCCCTCATGGACCGCCTGAGCCAGATGGGGCCGTTGGTCGCTTAGCTCCACCGCCAAATTGACAAAAATGCAGCCGCCGGGGAAATTTTCACTGTCCGCCAGGTAGTGGTCCCTGTAATTCGCCAGGATTTTTTTGATTTTATCGATGGGTCGCGGGATTTGATCCAGTCCGGTCAGATTGCGTTCCCGCCAGATCTTTCTCGCCTGACTGAGGGCCTCGGAAAAAAGCTGCTCTTTGCTTTTGAAATGGTTATAGAGACCGCCCTTGGATGTGCCGGCCGCTTGAATGATGTCCGCCGTTGAGGTGGCCACAAAGCCCTTGGTTGAAAATTGTCTGAGGGCTTCAAAAACGATTTTTTCTTTGAGCGTCATCCAGGACCCCTTTGAGCGACATTTGAGGGAGACCGGTCGGTCTGTTTTTTACATAATAAAAAAAAAATCGGATTTCAACAAAAAAATTGGGCTGGTGATACCAATCTTGTTTTTTGATCGTTCAGGGTTGATCAAGCAGAAGAACGTCAACCATTCCCTTCCCTGGTCGAATATTCCCGGTGACAAAAGCGCGGGCGGACATAAAGATCCGTTGGGATTCTGATATGGAAATCGGGTTGGATACTTCGGGGGCCCGTTCAAAGACGGTCTGAAACCGGGCGCATAGTTTGTTTTATAAATTCGGATATTAAACTCACCACCTGCTCTTGGGACTCATGATGGGGCGTATGACCGCAACCGGCGATCATTTCTATTTGAACCGGAGCCGAGACTCCGGATGCAATGGCGCGGACTTGCGCCGTGGTGCCGTAGGGGTCTTGGGTGCCTTGCACAACCAGACCCGGACATTCGATGGAGGGGAGTACGTATTCAATATTCCAGGATTTGAACCAGTCGCTGAGCCAGGTCCGATGCCAGGCATTGAACACATCGGTTGTTTTTTCACCATGGTATTTAAAAAGCCCGTTGAGTTCTCCTGCCTGGAAATCGTGTGCCGTGGCGCGAATGCCCTGCAATGTTTTTGAATCGACAAATACATGGGCGGCTTCGCTGATGATCCCCATCAGCAGATCCGGTTTTTGAGAAGCGTGGATCAGGCTGATGCTGCCGCCATCCGAGTGGCCGATCAGAAAAAAACGTTGCTGCGGGATGAGTTGGCCGATCACTTCAGGCAACTCAAACAAAGCATGTTCGTGCAGGTAATTGATCCTGCGGGGGGCCATCAGCGCAGAAGATCGGCCATGTCCCAGGCGATCATATAACAGGCCCGGATACCCCGTCTCTTTACACAGCATGCCGGGGAATTTTTTCCACATCGCGGTGCTGCCCAGGCCTTCGTGGAGAAAGAGCAGATATGGCTCGCCCGGCTCGCCCGGGATAAACTCGTAGTATATTTCTCCGCCATGGCTTAGTTTCAATGTCCCCATGGTATTTTTACTGATATTTATTTTGCAGGGCGCTCAACCGGCTTAAATAGCGCTGGTGGTACATCAACCCTTTTTGGTTGTTGATGTCGTAAAAGACATAGTCGAGGTGGGGACGAATATCGAGACCATAGGCGTTGAGTTTGGCCTCGTTGGCCAGATCGATGATCAGCAGGGAGTAATAGTTGACCAGCAATCGCAGTTTGGCGTCCCGGCGAAGCAGGTAGCTGCGCCCGCCCAGGGTGTTCAAAAAGAAATGGGCATATTGGTACAGGGTGTTCAGGTTGGGTTGACCGGACCCGTTGCTGCAGGTGGTGCTCCAGGCAAACAAGACAGCCATGGCCGGCTCCAGAACCGCTGATTCGCTCTTTAGAATTTCCTTGATCAGATCGATGCGGTCCTTGCCCAGGATCCGGTAAAAGTGGGTGACATTGTGCACCAGGCTGTAAATATCCTCCATCTCACCCACATTGACAGGCGGTTTGGCGCTGAGCTGTTTGGATATTTGTTCGAACAGCTCTTCGGCGCGCATGTTGATGCCCGGCCAGATGAGATAGGCTTTGCTGTCCAGATATTGAAAAAAGGCCACCACCTGCCTGGTGATCTGTTGGCAATCCATCATCTCGGGGGTGATGGACGCCATGGGTTTGGCCGCGCCGAACACATTGACCATTTCGGATTTGCTCGGCACGGATTGGTGTTGAACGCCCATATCTTCCGTCAATCGATTGATCTGAGCCTCCAACCGGGCAATTTTTTCGATCAGGTTTTGTCTCTCTTTCTCTACGGCCCGATCCATTTTTTTTGTGTGCCACTGGCTGAACCAGTGGTAGCCGAAGAGTCCGATTCCCACCACGGCAAAGAGGACAACCAGTATTTTAACGGTCTTATCCATATATGTCGGCCCTAACCGGTCATGGTTGATGAATAGAATCGCTACCCGTCTTGCGTTCACACCATATGCCAGCCGAAGGGTGTTTGCAAGTGTAACGTGTCCGATTCACAGAGCATACCCGGGCGGGGACGTTCCTATGTGCTGAAGAAACAGAACCTAACAAGTGCCCATCCATAAATGGTCAATTTGCCCGATTTCTGGATGGGCACTAACAATGCAAGGCCGGTCTTTAAATACGAAATCAGTTTGCGCCAATGGTGTATTTCCCATCTGCAAGCCTATCCGCCGACAGATGTTTTTTTCAACGGCCGCCGTCAGCCGTCAGATGTTTGGTCATCGGTCCCAGGCGGACCGGCGCATAGTGGGTGAAATGAATGTCGCGCACCACATCCATATCTTTCCAGAGCAGGTCATATCCTTTGAACCATTTATAGCGCTTCACCTTTTTGCGCCAGCGATCGATCTCGCCTGGTCCGGCTTTGCGGCATCGATCCACCGTTCCGTACAGGCGCACACCGGGCCACCCTTCAAAACGCCCCGATACAAGGGCTTTGATCCAGCACAAGAAGCCAAGCTGCACCGCCATAATACAGATGTGCCGGTCTTTGTTCAGGTTATGCGACAATTGATTCGGGAAACCGTCGCTATAGTAGCCGGTGCAGTCCTGGTTTAAAACCAAAGAGGCATAGGGTGCGGCATGGGGCGTGCCGTCGGGACTGATGGTTGCAAAGGTATAAAAACGGCTGGCAGGCAGGCTTTTTTCAAAGAACTGTACGATCCAGGGCCAGTTGGCTTTTAAATCGGATGACATGGATTCCTCCTTGTTTTCATGGTTTGTTTTAAGGCCGCGCCTAAAGTGCTTGCCCCTTGGCCCGGTTCATGGGGCATCCGAAATGGCGGCACCGCGCGCAGTAGTGCATGGGAAAAGCCGCCACTACGGGCAGGCCGATCAGCCAAAAGAGCAACAGCAGCGGCCTATTATTCACCAGCCAAAAATGCGGGATGATCACCATCCCCGCCATGGCGGAAAAGGCGGCCCATTTATCCCCCGTGCTCAACTTCGGCCCTCGATAGGGGTAAAACTTTTTTAACAACCCCGGCGGCATGAACAGGCAAGTGGATCGTTTGTATGGGTAAGGGCAGTGGGCGCACAAGCTTGGCAATACCGCCAGGGCAAATCCGAAAAATCCGTAAGCCACATAGAACCAGGCCCAAAGCGGATTTTGTTGGTAGATGCCATAGGCTCCCACGGCCATAAAGCCAAACCAGCCGGTTCGCATGAGCAACCGCTCCTTTAAGGAAAATCGATCGATCGGCACGCACTTGCTGTGTTGGGTCGTCTTCATTTTTCGGGTCCTCCCTGGTGAGATATTTGCGTCACCACATTAACGAATGTGAGGCGGTGTTCCGCCGCTATGGGGTTGCACCTGCTTTCATCATCTTTGAGACCACCAGGTGGTGAAATGGCCGAATGATGTTAAAATAGACCGGGCCGGACCAATGCTTGAACTTTATGGTTGTAAATACGTAGAATTTGGTTCGGCGGTCTTCAACTTTTTCTGCGACCACACCCATGTGGGCGCTTAAATGTTTGTCCTCGGGGGTTTCTGAAACCCAATAGGTGTTTTCTTTGGCATCTCTAAGGGTAAAAAAGGATATGTTTTCACCTGGTGTGAAGGAGATCTCTTCCGGCCTTAAGGATGGCGACACCTCCGGCTTTTCGTGTTTTACCAATCCAAGCATGCGGACCAATATTTCCCGAATACGATAAAGGGCCACAACCCACCACGGATGGAAAGAGAGCATGCCGGCAATAAATGTTCTCAAACTGACATCCGCTTCGATACTTTTTATGTCGCAATAGTCGATATTGCGGAAATATTTGTCCAACTCTTTATGTTGCGGAAACATATTTGATCCTGTCCTTGAATTTCATATTGGTCTTTATGAATCCGGTCTCACCATTCATACGGGTTGCGCAACCGCACCCTGGCCCCCATCTGTTCGAAAATGCGCAGCAGGCCGTAGCGGGTGCTGATCCGGCCCGGGCAGGGCTGGATAAAGTGCCCGCCCCAGAGCCGCACCGGCGAGCGGCGGGCCTTGGCCTCGCCGATCAGGCGGCGTTCCTCCTCGACCCCGGGGTCGTC
>JBFFHG010000359.1:0-4816 GCA_041557055.1 Desulfosarcinaceae bacterium | reverse complement strand
GCTTTGGGTCCAGCAGGTACTTGACAAAGGGCAGTTGCAATTCAATGGTGTTGTCCTGGGCAAAGCGGCTCACGGTCTCTTTCTGAAAATCGAACCGCTGCATCAAATGCCCGGCCAGCTCTTCATCCACCGGCAAGGCCCCAAAGGGCGTTTCCCAGGCGCCTTTTGGCATCAGATAGTTGGCAGAGCCCTTGTGCAGATGCATTCCGAAAAGAACCACCAGATCCGGCGGGGCTTCATCCGTGAGCCACTGGATCACGTTGCAGGCGATATGTCCGCTGTAATACCAACCGGCATGGGGCACAATCCCGCCCATCCATGGGGGCTGGTGCCGGGGCCTGGGGGGCGCCTGAGCCAGAAACTGCTCGATCTCACGCTCACAGGCAGCGGCTTCCCGGGGATACCAGCTTCCGGCAAACAAGGCTTTGCGTAAATCCACGGTTCTATCCTCCAAAGGGTTTTTGTGATGCCCGAAAGGTCAGCGGGCAACACGAATACCGGTGTGTTGAACCGGCTCACAACCTATGGGTTGAAAAATAATAATCCCTGCGCCCGCCCGGCTCAAGCAAAATTTATGACCCCTCCAAAAGAGACGCATTTGGCATACGGTAATTCGTGATTATTATTTGGGCGTTTGAAAGGACCCGAAAAGGGTTTGCCGGAAAACACGACGCTCAATCCTATGACGGTATTGGTTGGAAAATATTGAGGAGGATGCCATGTGGGAATATACGGACAAGGTTAAAGAACACTTTATCAATCCGCGCAACGTGGGAGAAATCGAGAACCCCGACGGTGTGGGCGAGGTGGGTTCCATGGCTTGCGGCGACGCGTTGAAGCTGACCATTAAAGTAGATGAAGCCCAACGGATCGTGGACGCCAAATTCAAGACCTTCGGCTGCGCCAGCGCCATTGCCTCATCATCCGCCCTGACCGAAATGGTGATCGGCAAAACCATTGAAGAGGCCAGGCAGATCACCAACGATCATATCGCCGAATATCTTGGCGGACTGCCCAGGGAGAAGATGCACTGTTCGGTTATGGGCCAGGACGCCCTTGAAAAAGCGATTGCCTGCTTTCTGGAAGAGCCCGATAAAAAACCCGAAGGCAACCTGGTGTGTGAATGCTTCGGCGTTACCGACGTTCAGATTGAAAAGGCCGTCACCGAACACACCTTGCGATCCGTCGAGGAGATCACCAATTTCATCAAAGCCGGAGGCGGCTGCGGCAAATGTCATGAAAAAATCGAACAGATCATTGCCAAGGCCAGCGGCGCACGGGTGGACATACCGCCCAAGCCCAAAAAACTGACCAATATTGAAAAAATCAAATTGATCGAACAGACCCTGGAGCGGGAAATCAAGCCGGCTTTAAAACAGGATGGGGGCGATATTCAACTCGTGGATGTGGACGGCGACCGGGTCATGGTGAAGCTCATCGGCACCTGCGCCGCGTGCGCCATGTCCCAGGTGACCCTCAAGGATTATGTGGAGTCCAAACTCAAAGAGCTGGTGGTCAACACATTGGTGGTTGAGGAGGTGTCCCCATGAAACCGATCTACGTGGATAACAACGCCACCACCCAGGTGGCGCCGGAGGTTGTCGATGAAATGCTGCCCTACCTTACCCAGTTTTACGGGAACCCGTCGAGCATGCACACCTTTGGCGGCAATGTGGCCATGAAAATTAAAGAAGCCAGGGTCAGGCTGGCCGATCTGATCGGTGCCCGGCCCGAAGAGATCGTTTACACGTCATGCGGCACGGAGAGTGACAGCACCGCCATTTGGGCGGCCTTGCGCAGCAACCCGGACAAACGCCACATCATCACCTCCAAGGTGGAGCACCCGGCTGTCAAGAACCTGGCTGAATATCTCTCCACGCACGGCTATCGGGTCACCTTTGTGCCGGTCAATCGGCAGGGCAACCTGGACCTGGATTATCTGTTTGAACACCTGAGCGATGATACCGCCGTGGTAAGCCTGATGTGGGCCAACAATGAAACCGGCGTCACATTCCCCGTCGCGGAAATCGCCGCAAAGGTTCACCACCGGGGCATCCTTTTCCATACCGACGCTGTTCAGGCTATGGGCAAAATTCCAATTGACCTGGCGGAAAACAAAGTGGATATGCTCTCGTTATCAGGTCACAAACTCCATGCGCCAAAAGGTGTGGGCGCCCTTTACGTGCGCCGCGGCACCAAATTTGCGCCCTTTTTGTTAGGCGGCCATCAGGAACACGGCCGCCGGGGCGGCACTGAAAACGTGGCCGCCATTATCGGTCTGGGAAAAGCCGCTGAGCTGGCTGCCGGCCAAATGACAGACGGAAATCGGAAAATCCGCCAATTGCGCGGCAAGCTTGAAAAAGGGATTCTGGACAGGATTCCCAATGCCATGATCAACGGAGACCCCGACAACCGCCTGCCCAACACCACCAGCATCGCATTCGAGTATGTGGAAGGCGAAGCCATCCTGCTGATGATGGATGAATTCAATATCTGCGCATCCTCCGGTTCCGCCTGCACGTCAGGTTCTCTGGAGCCGTCCCATGTGCTGCGCGCCATGGGCATACCCTTCACCGCCGCCCATGGTTCCATTCGATTCAGTTTGAGTGTTTTCAATACAGAGGCGGAAATCGATCTGATCATCGACAAACTGCCGCCCATCATTGAGCGGCTTCGAAAAATGTCGCCCTTCTGGGCCCAAAAGCAAGGCGCCTGCAACGTAGCCGGTTGATTTGCCTTGGGGTTTGCGCAAAAAGTTACATTTTAGGCGCCCGGCCCAAAACCATTCCCGCCTGTTTTCAGCCGCTTGCCCGGCCATAGACCCGGCTGGCCAAGCGGCCGGCAGCCCGTTACCGGCTCATGTTTTTTTAACATAAATCATCTTGACAATTGGATATCCTTTCTCAATAATAACATTTATCTGGAAAGTGCAGACGCAAACGCATAAGCTGACCATCACAAGTTCTGACCGGCTTTCATCTCCGCTCGCACAATTGACTGTTTTGCTGAGTATATCGAATACATTACGATTTCTGTTGTTTCGATCAGGCACCTAAAAAAGAGTGTCGTTGATATTCGTGTATTTTTTCCTGACACGATTTTATTATTTTTAAACAGGGTCCCGGATTGGTAAGCCGGGCAACGGATTGGTATTTCCGCCAGAAAAGCATCACCCTCTCTATTGTAAGAATCGAGGCGTGCAATCCGTGCAGAGACCCGAATGTAAAGGAGAAGCAAGTCATGACAACAACCATTGCCCGCTCATTCAAAAGAACCGTCCACCAGGTCCCCATTCAATATGCACTGCTTGATAGTGATAAATTTCATCCCGCCCGGACTTATAATTTCAGTCCTGACGGTCTGTGTTATGAGACCCGGCAACCGCTCAATCCGGGGACCGATGTTTGCATCCTGATGGAAAATTACAGTCCCGGCCTTCCGGGACCTGAAGCCTACCGTTCATATGTGGCGTCCATTCGCTGGATCCAGACACTTTCCAACAATGGTATCGAAAGTTACGCCGCCGGCGCCCGATTCGTGGCCCGCAGTCACGATATCATAACGGCGGAAAAACAACTGCCCCATCACCCCTGCGATCTGTGCGGCGCCATGAAACCCTTGAATAAAATGGACTCGACCCAAAACGGGGCCCAACTGTGCACTCACTGCATCAAGCACTTCCGCGGCATCTCTTCCGGCAAGATCAGAGAATGCCTGGAGCGTTTCATGATCGGCAATGTCCTATAGAAACGGGAGATTGAAATGGCCAATGCAGCCATCAAAGGCACGGGAAGCCATGTCCCGGCCAATGCAGTCCACAACGAGGCTCTGGATCAATTTCCCAAGGCCGCTCAGTTGCTGATCAGCCAAAAAACCGGCGTCATCTGCCGGCGGCATGCCGACTGGGGTCAATGCACATCGGACCTGGCCCTGCTGGCAGCGCAACGATGCCTGGAACAGAGCGATTTTCCACCGGGACGGGTGGAGGGCATCATACTGGCCACCTCATCTCCCGATCGCATTCAACCGGCCACCGCCGCCCGCCTTCAGCATCTTCTGAATGCCGTCAACGCCTTTGCCTTTGACATCAATTCGGTCTGTTCCGGAAGCACGTACGGCATCGCCCTGTCCCAATCTCTGATCCGGTCGGGCGCCTGCAGCAATGTCCTGTTTGTGGCCGCCGAACTCTACTCCAAAATTTTAAACCCCAAAGATTTTGCCACCTTTCCGTATTTTGGAGACGGTTCCGGGGCCATTTTGTTTGAATCTCAAAAAGAGGATCAGGGGGTGCTGGGTTCGGTCCTGGCCACCGACGGCAGCGGGAACAACACCATCTGCATCCCCGGCGGCGGCACGATGATGCCCTTCGACCATTTGGAAGACGCCAAAGCGACCTATTTTCAAATGAAAGGACGGGAGGTCTTCAATTTTGCGGTAACCAAGGGAACGGAAGTCATCAACCGTTTGCTTCAAAAATCGCAGGTGGCCATCGATGGCATCAATTGTTTTATCTGCCACCAGGCCAACGTCAATATCATTCTGAAAATCGCCGGAAATCTCGGCATCAAAGAAGATAAATTTTACATGAACATGTTCCGCTACGGCAACACCGCCAGTGCATCCGTGCTCATCGCCCTGGATGAAGCCATAGAAAAACGAATTGTCAAAAGAGGCGATTTGATTGTAACAGCGGCTTTCGGTGGCGGTTTGTCCTGGGGCGCGAATCTGATCAGAGTGTGAAAGGAGATCAATGCCATGAAAATATCAGCAAACCGTATGATCGAAGGATTACGCGAAGTATTTCCGGAATGCAGCG
>JBFFHG010000358.1:0-4822 GCA_041557055.1 Desulfosarcinaceae bacterium | reverse complement strand
GATACCGGCCCCTGGACCACATCGATGGCCATTCCCCGGGCCAGGCAGGGCGAGATCAACAGCAGGGCGGAAAGATATTGACTGCTCATCCCGCAGTCGATGGTGGTGCGGCCGCCGCTGCATTGGCCGCCCACAATGACCACCGGCGGACAACCGTTGTTGTTCAGAGAATGGGCCGGCACGCCCAGTTGGACCAGACTGTTGAGCAGGGCCTGCATGGGGCGCTCACACATGCGCCGGGTCCCCGTAAGGGTGTACGGGCCCTCGCCCAGCACCGCCAGCCCGCCGAAGAGGCGCATGGAGGTCCCCGAGTTCCTGAAATCGATGGGCTGGCCAACCGGCGCGAAATGTCCGTTTTGACCATGAACCGCAATCCGATTTGTTTGATCTTCAAAAGGAATACCCATTTGCTTCAACGCTTGCAGGGTTAACAGGGTATCCTCGCTGCGCAGGGGATTGTCCACCTGGCAAACCCCGTTTGAAAGGGCCGCGGCAATCAAAATTCTGTGGGTATAGCTTTTTGAGCCCGGTACCTGAACGGTCGCTTCCCGGCGAACAGGCCTGGTCTGAATGGTGCGCATACGGATACTCTTTTCCTATCCTAAAATGGTTATGGTCCAGGCCCTTCAAACTGGCCAGGGAGCCCCCCTTTTAGCGTGACCCCGGTTTCAAATCAACGTCAAATTCCGAAATCCGCTGATGCATACTCCCCTGAAGCAAGCGTGCTTGCCGATGGACGCACATCCCGGAGAATGCTGAAATAAAATCAGGTCCATTCATGATGGTTTTATAAAAAGCCCGCTTCAAAGGTGTTGACCGCAACATGCAGGGTGAGTTTGAATATCATACCACCATATATAATGTGCGTGGCTCTAAAAAATAGATTGTTAACGATACCGGCTGCACGATTTTCAATGGTGCTGATGCAGCCGGTTGTTTCACACATTGGAGATTTTTCATGCCTTGTGCCTGGGCGGCTGCCGTGGTAAACAAACAGCCAGTGATAGATAGGGGGCCAATACCGGTGCCGCCGCCAGAATGCCGAACGGCAAATTAATTTGCAAAACAGATTAAAGGAATCAACAATGCCCGATCAATTTCAACCCCATGCTTTGGCCATGCTCATCGGCAGCCAGCCTTTAACGGAACACGCGGAAGCCACACGCTTGATCCTGGAACATACGCCTCAAATCCCCAATTGGGTTCAATTGCCTTTACACAGGAACGAAGGCATGGTGGAACAATTCATGGCCGGACTGCCGGGGTTGGTCCGCAAGGGGGACCGCAATTACGTGGATATCGGCGCGGCCGATTTTGACGATCAAATGCTGGCTTTTTATGAGGCCTATCTTCAGGTGACCGCCCAGGAGGTGGACTGGGATCAATCCCGGTTCGTTCTCAGCCCTGAGATGGCGCCGGGCCTTTTCAGCCTGATAGAGGCCCTGGAATCGCCTCCGGGGGATTTAAAGGCCGTAAAAGGACAAACCACCGGTCCGATAACTTTTTGCACAGCTTTGCAGGATCAGGACAAACGCGCCATCTTTTATCACGACGGACTTCGCGATGCGGCCGTCAAGCTGCTGGCTTTGAAAGCGGCCTGGCAGGCCAAGGTTTTAAGCCGGGTCGGGGTGCCGGTGGTTATTTTTATTGATGAGCCGGCTCTGGCCGGCTTTGGTTCATCCGAATTTATCAGTATATCGCGTGAGGATATCAATGCCTGTCTCCAGGAGGTCATCGACGCTGTCCACGACCCGGGCGCCCTGGCCGGTGTGCATGTTTGCGCCAATACCGATTGGTCTCTGTTGCTGGAATCCAATGTGGATATTGTCAATTTCGATGCTCACGGCTATTTCGATAAATTGATTCTGTATGCGGATCATTTGAAACGCTTCCTGGCCTCCGGCCGCTATCTGGCCTGGGGACTGGTGCCAACCCTGCAAGCCGAGCAGATCGAAGCCGCCAGCGTGGATACTCTCTGGCGGGATTGGACCGCCAAAGTTCAACAGTTGGCAGACAAGGGGATCGATGCGGCGACCGTCAAGCGTCAGGCTTTCATCACCCCGGCCTGCGGGACGGGATCACTGCCCCCCGGGTTGAGCCGAAAAGTGGTGGAGTTGACGCGGGGATTGAGCCAGCGGATTCGGGAAGCATGATTTCGTGAGAATCGTGCAAAGAGAGCGGGTTCGGATTTTCACTTTCAAAATTTTAACCCCGGTGTGTTCAACAACTGAAAATTAAAGGCAAACCCATCGCTTTTACAGCGGTGCCCATCAGATTGAGGTGTCAAATGACCGACTCGACTTTCACCGGCGCCAGCCACTATGTGCTGGATGACGAACTGGCCCAGATCGTCAATGTATCCATGGCTCTTGAGATGCCCCTGCTGCTCAAGGGGGAGCCCGGCACGGGCAAAACCATGTTGGCCCACGCCATTGCCGAGAGTCTGAAGATGCCTTTGATCGTTTTGAATGTCAAATCGAGTATGAAGCTTGTGGAGGCCCTCTACCAGTACGACACCCTGACCCGTCTCAACGACAGCCGCTTTGGTGATTCCAAGCGGGATGTGAGCGACATCGAGGCTTATATCAAAATGGGCAGGATCGGCCAGGCTTTTGTCTCCGAAAAGCGTTGCGTGCTGCTTATCGACGAGATTGACAAGGCCGACACCGATTTTCAGGACGACATGTTGGATGTGTTGGACCAGATGGCCTTTGATATCATGGAGATCGACAAAACCATCCAGACCCGCAATCGGCCGGTGATCATCATCACCTCCAACGCCAAGAAAGATCTCTCCGATCCTTTTTTGGGGCGCTGCAATTTTCACCACATCGCTTTTCCCGATCCCAAAATGATGCGCAAGATCATCGGGGTTCATTTTTCCAACATCAGCGAGACCTTGGTGGAGAACGCCATCGCCGATTTTTATCGTCTGCGGCAAATCGACGGCCTGGAAAAACGTCCGGCCACCCGGGAGCTGATCAACTGGATTCGCGCCCTGCAAACCGATCCGGATTTCGCCCCCAAGCAACTGGTTAAAAACGACCTGCCGTTTTTAGGGGTGCTCTTCAAACAGAGCCGGGATTACCAGACGGCTGTGGCGCAGGTGCAGCGGCGGTCGCGGTATTAGTGGGGTTCATTGGTCGAAGGGTCAAATCGGGATGGGGGTTGTGTTTTATTAAAAAATAATTCACAAAATCGCTGTTTGATTTTTCATAGAAACTAATTTTTTCGTTTTCAACGAATCATGTTTATCGATTTTTTCTATACCCTTAAAGACCATGGGGTGCCGGTTACGCCCACTGCCTTTTTGACCCTGCACAAGGCGTTGTCCAAGGGGCTGATTCAATCCCTGGATGACTTCTACACGGCCTCCAGGTCCATTCTGGTCAAGAGCGAACGCTATTTTGATCTCTATGATCAGGTCTTTGCCCATCACTTTCAGGGGGCGGCGTTGACCGATGATACCCTGGGAATGGCGTTGGACGAATTGGCTCGGACTCTGCTTGAGCAGTGGTTGCAGAACCCCAAGACCATCGCCGATGCCCTGGGTTTGGACGAAGCCGAACTGCAGAAATTGACCCCTGAAGAGTTGATCGAATACTTCAAGGCACGCCTCAAAGAGCAAACCGGGCGCCACGACGGCGGTAATCGCTGGATCGGTACCGGCGGCACCTCACCGGTGGGCCATTCGGGATATCACCCCGGCGGCATGCGGGTGGGGGGCGTGTCCCGCAACAAGTCGGCGGTGAAGGTGGCCATGGAGCGACGCTACAAGGACTACTCCCTGCAAGGACCTTTGACGCCCTCCATGATGGGCGAAGCCTTGAAGCGGCTGCGCCATCTGCGCCCTTCAGGTCCCAAGGACCGGATCAATATCGATAAAACCATTTACCAGACCATGAAAAATGCCGGGGAGATCGAGATCGTCTTTGACCGCAGCCTCAAGGACCGCCTTAAGGTGATCCTGGCCATCGACAACGGCGGCTGGTCCATGGATCCCTATATCCCGGTGGTCCAGGCCCTTTTCGATTACACCCGGGCCCAGTTCAAGGCGTTGACCACCCTCTTTTTTCACAACACGATCTATGAAACCCTCTGGGAGGATGCGGCCCGCTACCGCAAACCCCGCCCCATTCAGGAGTTTGTGCGTCTGGACCCCGACACCCGCCTCATTCTGGTGGGCGACGCCAGCATGGCCCCCTACGAGCTGATGGCCCAGGACGGCTCTATCCACATTGCCGTACGCAGCGGACGGCCCAGCGTCGAGTGCCTCAAGTTTCTGGCCCAAACTTTCAAACATTGCGTCTGGCTCAACCCCATCCCCCGCCACCATTGGAACTATACCCGTACCATCGGCCTCATCGCCCAGATCTTCCCCATGTTCGAACTCTCCATTGACGGGTTGGAAAAAGCCATCGCCCTTTTGATGCGGAAGTAGGCCAATGTTTTTTGTTCTTTTAACTAGTGCCCATCCATAAATGGCCAATTTGCCCGATATCCGTGTTGTGGGAAAAATTTTATCCTCGGAATATCAACCATATGCCTGCGGTAAAATTTTTCCCACGCCTTGATCTCGACCAAATTTGCCTATTTATGGATGGGCACTAACTATTGCCCATCCATAAAAAAGAGGCAGATGAATTGCTCCACCTGCCTCTTTGCAACTCTATGAATCGGATATTTATTTCATGATTTTTTTCACATTTTATTACTATAACAGAATTTTCAGCGTATTCATCAGATGTACAAAGAACTTTAATGTTGATTTTTTCTAACTTTTTCACGAATATATCGTATTGTTTAGACATTTTTAAAAATT
>JBFFHG010000357.1:0-4832 GCA_041557055.1 Desulfosarcinaceae bacterium | reverse complement strand
CCTGGCTGATGGATGAAAAGGGGCTGACCGTCAATTTCATTCAGCGCAATCAGCCGCCCTCCTGGGACCATCCCTTTGGAACGGATTGGCTGGGGCGCGACATGCTGGTCCGAACGGTCAAGGGATTGCGGATCAGTCTGGGGATCGGTATGGCGGCCGCCCTGTGCAGCACGGTGATCTCTCTGGTTTTAGGTCTGGCCGCGGCGACTCTGGGGCGTCGCACTGATGCCCTGGTGACGGCAATGGTCGACGTGGTTATCTCCACGCCTCACCTGGTGATGCTGATTCTGATCTCTTTTTCCCTGGGCGGCGGCGCCGCCGGAGTCATTGTGGCCGTTGCGCTCTCCCACTGGACGCGGCTGGCCCGGATTGTAAGGGCCGAAATCCTGCAGCTCAAAAGCGCCGACTATGTTTTACTCAGCCGCCGCATGGGACGCAAATCGCTATGGATTGCACGCCAACATATGCTGCCGAACCTGCTGCCCCAATTTTTGGTGGGCCTGATTCTGCTTTTTCCCCATGCCATCATGCATGCGGCCGGACTGACCTTCCTCGGGTTCGGACTGCCGCCCCATATGCCGGCCATCGGTGTCCTGCTCTCCGAAGCCATGCGCCACCTGTCCACAGGATATTGGTGGCTGGCGGTCGCGCCCGGTCTGGCCCTGCTCTTTTTCGTCAAATTGTTCGACTTGCTGGGCGGGGCCGTGCGGGCCCTGACCGCTCCCAAAACAAGTCAGGAATAGGATCATGCTGGAAATCAACAATCTGTCCATTGGCTTTAAACGATACGGCGGCTGGTTGGGTCGCACCGAACTGCGCCCCATCCGCTGTCTGGATGTGGCGATTGAAAAAGGCCAGATCGTATCCGTGGTGGGTGAATCCGGGGCCGGCAAAAGTCTGCTGGCCCATGCCGTGCTGGGGCTTTTACCCGGCAATGCAATGGTTTGCGGGCAGATGCGGTATCGGGGAGAAACCCTGACATCCAAACGCATCAGGATGTTGCGGGGCCGTGAGATTGCATTTATTCCCCAATCGGTGGGGTTTCTCAACCCCTTATGGCGCGTGGGCGGGCAGGTGGCGCGGGCCGCCCGTCTCAGCGGGAGAAATGCCAAACAGGCTGTGAACGCCAGAGACAGAGCCTTTGCACGTTACAGCCTGGCCGATGATGTCAAATCCAAGTTCCCTTACCAAATCTCGGGCGGCATGGCCCGGCGGGTATTGACGGCGGCGGCCACGGTGGGTCAGGCGCGCCTGATTGTGGCCGACGAGCCCACCTCCGGAATGGATGCGCAAAACAGCCGCAACGCCCTTGCCTATTTGAGAAACCTGGCGGACAGCGGCCGGTCCGTGCTGCTGATTACCCACGACATCGAAGCAGCCGTCGAGATCAGCGATAAAGTGGCTGTATTTCGAAACGGGGTGACCGTGGAGGATGCCCAAGCCGGGGATTTCAAGGCGCCCGATTGCCTGCGGCATCCCTATACCCGCCAATTGTTTTGCGCATTGCCCCAAAAAGCGTTCACTGAGGCCGTAAACGGTCGACGGCCGTATCAGGGTAATGATCAAGGCTGTGCCTATGGCAACGAGTGCCCCCTGGAAGAAGAGATTTGCCGTCACTCCGCTCCGCCCCGCAAAAAAATCCGCAACGGATGGGTGAGGTGCCACCATGCTTGAAGCCACCGGCCTATCCTTCAGATACGCACCCAATGCCCCCTTGCTTTTCACAGATTTCAATCTCACGGTGGCGCCCGGAGAGATTGTGGGGCTGCAGGGCCCCAGCGGATTGGGCAAAAGCACTTTGGCCCGGATTGTCTGCGGCTATCTCGTGCCCTTGTCAGGGGCGGTCGGAATTGGCGGCCGCCCTGTTGCCTTGAATGGTTTCAGCAAGGTCCAGCTCCTGTTTCAGCATCCGGAACTGGCGGTGGACCCGCGCTGGAAGGCCCGGGACGTGCTCTGTGAAGGGTATCGGCCTTCGGAAGAGCAAATGATTGCCTTTGAAATCGAACCGGACTGGCTGGACCGTTATCCCTGCGAGCTTTCAGGGGGGCAATTATCCCGGATCTGCCTGTTGCGGGCTCTGGGGCCGGGGACCGAATACCTGGTTGCGGACGAGATTACCACCATGTTGGACGCTTTGACCCAGGCCCGCATCTGGAAAACGCTGCTGCGCTACAGCGAAGAAAACAGGATCGGCATGCTGGTTATCAGTCACGATACGGCGCTTTTAAAGCGATTGTGCCATAAGACCGTCGATTTTCAGCCGTGAATTATTCAAGCCATGTCTAAAAGGAGGTGTATTTGATAGAAAAGTCTTCCCTAACGACAGGGGCTTGAAACCGATTTTATGAAATGAAAAGGAGGGCAGCCGGACTCCGGCAAGAGATCACCGCCTGCCCCCCCCCTGAGTTACCCCTCGGACGGAGAGGTGTCTCCATTCGTAGCACTGAAACACCTCCACCGTCAAATCTTACAGAAACATCAGAATCGGAAAAGTGGATATAGAGGCGGCTATCCGCAAGCGGGAGCCTGCGGTTCAGACCTGTCTGCGGGTGTTTTACCCGAGTTGCACTTGTGGATTGAAAAACAGGGCCGCCCTGATCAATACCTGCAATAGCGGATTCAGGATGGAGATAATCGGAAGTGAGGAGATAGAAGGGGCGTATTTTGACAAGACCTTGTATGTGCTCCGAAAAGTACCCGGCGTGGTCGTTCAGGACTACGGCCAGGGAGCGGTACCATCATTCCCGAGGAGTCGATTACATTCACATCTCTCAGAACAGCCCATCCACGGTCGTTTTCGTTACTTATTCAGCTTATTACTGAATGACGGACGCAGATGAAGGAGAATGAATGCAGAACAGAAGCGCTAAATCTAAAACGCGGAACCGGGTTGTCATGTTTTTTCTTTGCGGGCTGCTGATTTTTTCCGCCGGAGCGGTAAAGGCGGATAACACCGGTGGGAATAAGCTCTCGGAGACTGCCGAAACGCAAAACAATCGGAAGAAAAATGCGGTTATCGACCTGGGCCAGGTGACGGTGACAGGTAAAATCGTGGATGCGGCCACCGCCAATATTCCGGCGGTGGTGGAAAGTCTTACCGCCGAAGGCGTGGAGCGGATCAATGCCGTGGAGACCTCGGACGTGTTCAAGTACATGCCGGGCTCCTACTTGCGCAAGCTTTACCCGGGGGGAACCAACAGCCCCCTGGTCATCCGGGGCAACGAGTCCACGATGACCGGTCGGACCCTGGTGTTGATGGACGGCATCCGGATCAGCGATTTTACGGCCACGGGAAACAGCAACGCCCCCAAATGGTTTATGGTGGCGCCCCAGGAAATCGAAACGGTCGATGTGATTTACGGTCCCTTTTCCGCGGCCTTGAGCGGTAACTCCATGTCCGGTACGGCCATGATCACCACCCATTTACCGGAGCAATTGGAGGTTCAGGCCCATGCCAAATACTTTTATCAGAATTTTCACGAGTACCGTACCGATGATGATATGGACGGTTATGCCGCGTTCGCATCCGCCGGTGATAAATCGGGCAGACTCTCCTATAACATCTGGTACAACCGGCTGGAGACCGAGATCCAATCCATCAGCTACGTGGCCAAGGCGGCATCCGACGGCGGCGCCCCGGCGGGCAATACCGTCACCGGGTGGGTGGCGGATAAGGACCCCGGCGGCAACACCCGGTACATTCTGGGGGCCGCCGGGGTCAAAGATGTCATCAACAACACCTTCAAGGTCAAACTGGGTTACGACCTGACCCCTGATTCCCAGCTTCGTTTGACCAGCGCATTGTGGAATTTTGAACAAGAGGGCAACTCCCCCCAAAGCTATATCCGGGATGCCGATGGAAATCCGGTCTATTCGGGCCCAGTGGATATCGACGGGATGGGCTTCAGTCTCAGCAATTCAACGTTCAAGTATTCAAAGAGCGAACGGCAGGATCTGCTCAATGCCCTGGCCTATTCCCTGGATTCGCCCGGCGGCATGAAGGTGACGGCTGCGGTGAGCGCCTATAACACATTGAATAAAGTCACCCGGACCTCCGCCACGGCGGCGCCTGATTCGAAATACGGCGGCGCCGGAAAAGTCTCGGACGGCGAGGAGGGTTGGTACACGGGAGATCTGAAGACCGGCCGCAATATGGAATGGCGAGGGTTGCACACCATCGCCGCCGGGTATCACTTTGATCAGTACTTCACGGACAGCGTAACATGGAATGCCGCCAATTGGTTGAAAGATATCCGCACGAGCGTCGATCAGGAGGCGGAAGGCAAAACCCGGACCCAGGCGCTGTTTGTGGAGGATACTTGGCAAATCGGGGCGCATTGGTCCGTCTATTTGGGCGGACGGTATGAGTGGTGGCGCGGTTTTGACGGGATCAAATCCATTGATACCGATACCGGACGGGTCACATCGGCGTTGGCGGATAGGGATGAGAGCGATTTTTCACCGAAATTTTCCACCACCTTCAGCCCCTCCCATGCCTGGCGGTTGCGCTTTTCAATGGCTCTGGCCACCCGCTATCCCACCGTGGGTGAACTTTACTACGGCGGCATCAATTCTTCGGGTATCATCCCCAATGCCAATCCCGATCTGAAACCGGAGAGAAGTTTTGCCAAGGATTTCACCATCACCCGACTTATGGGACGGGACGGAGAGGCCCGTTTGACCTTTTTTGAGGATGATGTGGCTGACGCCATTTACAGACAAACAAATTCTTATACCCTGGTGAGAAATTTCCAGAATGTCGACGAAGTCAGAACCCGGGGGATCGAAATCGCCATAAACAAGCGCAGGTTTCTTATTGATGGTCTGGGCCT
>JBFFHG010000356.1:0-4832 GCA_041557055.1 Desulfosarcinaceae bacterium | reverse complement strand
TTGTTCTTTAGTGGCATATTTACTTAGTGTAAAAAAATCACCAAATTTATAACACCTCACTCCTGCAATTTCTATTTCAAATCTATTTACCAGGGTTCTGAATAATTCATTAGGTATATTGTACATTTTTTGCATAGCGACTGCATTTTCGCCGCCACCTAAGTAACTGGCTGCAAGTTGTGCAGCTAATTTATATGCATCAGGACCAATTTCTGAGTATGCTAAAATACCCGCAAAATAAGCCCCCGTCATTGTTCCTGTAGTGCCAATGGCAAACAACACCAGCAAAGTCTTTGGCATTCGAATAACATCAGTCAGGTTTAAACCCAAGACCATAAAAACAATTGCAATAGGAACAGTATCACTTAGAAACATGTCATATACTGTGTGTTTAACGGGAATTAAACCGAATGCCGCCAATGTGAACGCAGATAGAATAGTCATGCAAACTGCGCTCACATGTGCGATCCATGCCACTCTTCTTTCAAGGCTGTAACACGACAGCGCGGTCCAACAAATAATTATAAGAAGTAATAAATTGTCCATATGTTAATTCAATTTTCCTTTAGGGTTGGGCTGTAATATTTTAAATATTATCAAATGTTAGGTTGATACGAGGTCCTTTTAATGGATCACATTAAAAATTTGATCATATCGTAACAACTATTCGATTTTATTTCAGCGCAGAATGAAATGAGAATTTTGGAAGAGAGTATTTATTTTAAATCAACGCTATTAGCGTAATGAAACCCATAGGCTATATGTTTTTATAAAAGTAATGTCAATGGAGAAAATTAAACCCAAAATCCGCGATTGGTTCCACATAAGGTGGTGCACCGCTTCTGCGCAGCCAGTCACCGGTGGCATCCGATGAAGGCAATCTATGCAGCGGCAAGACTTGGCGCAGACCATCATCTCTGATCTGCCGTAAATCTTCCAAACTTCTGCCACCACCGTTGAGCATGAGTATGAGCGCAAATACGTGTTCGCTTGCACGGTAGCTTGCCCCACTGCCTGGTGCCGGCAAATCTTTGTCCAGAGCATTCAATAGGCCCAGGCCGACCGCAAATTCCCCCAAAAGAGCCAGGCCGGTATGCGTTGTGATCAGATCTTTCGTCTCTTCTAACTGAATGGCAGTACGGTTTGTTTTATCATTAACAAGCAAGTTCGTGTCTTTGGCAAAACAGACAGCCCCTTTCTCCAAACCGCCAGCCGTTTGACGAACTGCGGATCGACCATGCACTGTCGTCCACTATGGTCTATGGTTTCAGCCTTTTTCCAATTTTCTTGAACGTGACTGCTGTAATATTTTGTTTTGGATAAAACTATGATCGGCTTAGAATGTCATTGATCCAAAAAGGCATGAATCGGTCCACAAAACAATAATGGCCTTTAAATGTTCTGTAAATGATGCCTTTTTTTAATAAAGAAACCAGAGAGGCTTTGATTGATGATGAAGGGCCAATGCCGTATTGCATCTGAAAGTCTTTTGAAAACGGAAGTGCTTCCATATCATCGGCCAATGCGATAAGCAGGATCTTTTGGGCTTGAGTGGCAGTTTGCCAAAGCATTTCATAGTGGGCTGAATCCTGCCTTGCTATGATAACCGGCAATTTATTGATCAATTCGGTATCGATCATTTTTGATTCAAGGGCGGATTCCCACATGGCATTGCATATGCGCTGAATATTGTATGGCACGTCTTCGCCCATATCGAATATGCGCATGATGTCTTGCTTGTTTACAGTGTATCCACCTTTTTCAAGCCATTTGAGGATAAAGCGCGCATAAACTTTCCTTTTGATTGGTCCCAACTTCATGAGCCGGCCAAGTTTGTAAAACGCTCGTTTGCTGTCTTGAATCATGGCAAGCATAATCGATTGTTCGGACCCTGAAAACACATACGCAATGTTGTCTTGTTTTTGGATTTCTGAACGCAGCGCTTTTTCAATAGTTCTGCCATTGTATTTTTCAATATCTGAAAATTCATCGATGATGATAACCAGCTTTTTGTTCTTCTTGGCCGCCAAGTTATCGGCATGAGCCATTCCTTCAACAAGGGCCGCAAGAGCATCCTTTTCACTGACGGCCAATTCCAGATGCGCGCTTATATTGCCGTCCTGGTCCATGCTCAGTTTTGGGCGCAGCTTATGAAAACCCGAGAATATTTTTAAAAGCCGGTCGGCATTGGTTTCCAAAGCCCTGGTGGTAATGCTTGTCATCGCACTGGCAAAGCCGCGCAGGTCCGGAAAGGCGTTCAAATCGATGTAGGCACAAGGCATATCGCTTTCTTCGAGTTTCTTGCTCAGATGATGCAGCAAGCATGTTTTTCCGAATCTGCGGGGTGATACCAGGAAAACACGGTTGTTGTTTTCCATCTCTCTTGTCAACTCTTTGATTTCCTCTGAGCGGTCGGCAAAGTAAGGGCCACTGACGATCCCGCCATATTTGAATGGATTCTTCATTGGATTTTTAATGCGCTTTTTACGGTTCGTTAATTACGATTCGCTATTAACGTACTATCATTGAGTCGGATTGTCAATGCTGCCCAGGCAGGCGCAGGGGGAAAAGTTCCAAACTGTTTGAGATATTCCATTTCACTCATCCTCTCGGGGCTACGCAATATTATTTGCAAAAAGTGGGAGAATATCCCGTTGATTTTTCAACCATTTGATATTATTAAACTCTATTATTGAAAACAAGTTGTAATTCCGCTGCGATCGTTGATTTTTTCCTTTTTGGGCAGGCAAAAAACAGATGGATCAAAACTCGTCAGCATTATACTCCTATTCCGATGAGGAGTTGCGGCTCGCTTGGCAGATCGCTGAATATCGTTGCCGGATATTGATGGCGCATATTCCGGATGTTGTCTATACTTTGGATGAGGGCGGCATGATTGTCGCCGTCAATCAGGCGGTTACCCGCTATGGTTACCAGGTTGATGAATTGATCGGCCAGTCGATTCGATTTCTGATTTTTACTGAGGACCGCGACTTGATGACAGATGTGATTTCCGATGCAATCGCCCAAAAAGAGGATTGCGCCGGCCGGATTCAATTTCGCGTGGTCTCCAAGGCGGGAACGGTGCACCGGATTGAATCCGACTATGCCATTCGATTTGGGCCCGATGGTCAGTTTCTGTTCATGCAGGGGGTGGGACGCTGTGCCGGCGGCATGATGCAAAAACCGCAATCGCAGCCCAAGGATCAGGTTGAGTTGGAAAGTAAAACCAAAAGCTATTACATTGAGTTGATGCGGGCCAACGAGGATCTGCACAGGGAGATTTTGGATCGCCGTGAAACCGAGCGCGCTTTAAGGAATCGGGAAGCTGATTTGGAACAGGAAAAGGCCAGTTTGCAGGAAACCAACACCGCCTTGAGGGTATTGCTCAAACGCCGTGAAGTGGACAAGCACGATTTTGAAGATCAGGTCATGTACAACGTCAAGGAGTTGATTCTGCCGTTCATGGACAGGCTCAAGGCCGTGACCACCGATGAACGTCAACACGCTTACCTGTCTATCCTGGAGTCGAATCTCAGTGATATTACCGGGCCGTTTTCCCGCCGGCTCTCCCTTGAATTTTATAGTTTGACCCCCTCGGAGCTGAAGGTGGCCAATTTTATCCGGCAAGGCAAACGGTCCCGTGAGATTGCCTCTTTGCTGGGACTCTCCATGCGAACCATTGATGCTTATCGCTTGAGTATCAGGCGCAAACTCCGTATTCAAAACAAGCGGGTGAACCTGCGCACCTTTCTGTCTTCAATCAATTAAATCATCATCAAGCGCATGGGCGTTCCGGGTTTACAGGCTTTGAACTTGATCCGAACACCGGCCGTTCTCACCATTGTGTTCAGGTGTTTGAGTTGCTTATGGAGTTCAATGAGTTTGGCTTCCAGGAGCACGGCCAAAACGGTCATTCGATTTTCCGAGGTTCCGGTTTTATCCATCAGGATATCGATTTCATGTTGAAATTTTTTATATTTGGGATGGTTTTCCAGAAAAAGGGCTCTTTCGGCCAAGGCATCGGTCAATATTTTTTCCGGATTCCAAAATGATGGGATTTTGTCGGGGGAAATTTGCAGCTTTAATTTGTGCGCCATTGTGATATCCTCCTGATTTTGCACTTCAGCTTCAGCTTGGTCTGACGGCATGGTTATCGATCAGGATTTGCAATATCTCCGAGATCTTCTCTTCAGCAACGGCTTGATCCAGGCGGCAGGCACCGGCGCCTTTGTGGCCGCCGCCGCCGTAGTTGGCCAACAGGCATCCCACATTGACTCGGCAATTGCGATTAATAATACTGTGACCGATTTTTATCACGGTGCTGTTTTTTTCATGAAAAACCTTCATGTTGACCACTGTTTCGGGAAAAAGTGAATAGACCAGGAAGCGGTTGCCGTTGGGTGCCGGGTCCAGTTCGCGGAAGTCGGTTATGGATACGGCGTCGCGCACCCGGGTGTGGTGCCTCAGGAGGGTTTCATACACTCTGTTTTCAGCCACCGCGAGGTCACAACGTTTTTTGACCAAGGGGTCGGCCAGCACATGTTCGATACGGCCGGTGCGCAGCAGATCCACCAAATGATCGCAATATTTCCAATTGAAGGCCGGGTCAACAGAAATAGTCATTGAAATCAATATGTAGGGATAGCGTTCCGGATGCAGGATTTCATCGAGGTTCAACTGGGCGTCATCGATTTTGTCAGTCTGGGCCACGAGGGTTTCAAACCGGGGGCAGAGGCGCTCTTTATAATACTCATAGATCAGGCCGGCCGCTGATGGTGCTATGCGGTAAATTCCGTTAAAGGGGCGCCGGACTTCGTTGGAGACGTGGT
>JBFFHG010000355.1:0-4840 GCA_041557055.1 Desulfosarcinaceae bacterium | reverse complement strand
TAAGTGAGAATTCGGCCGCAATGGTAAAGCAGGTGAGGGATCGTCCGATCCCGGCCCTCCAGGTTCAGGGAGAAAGAGACGGCCAGCGGGCCGCACATCCCGATGCAATGACCAAAGCCGATACTGAGCCCGGTGAGCAGATAGGTCCAAAAAAGTGAATCAATAGACGACATCAAAGATAAAATAGGCCCGGCCCTTATCCGGGAAGGTTATCTTGGCCTGCCAGGTTTTCAAATTGCTGATGCAGCGCACGATCACGCCCCGGCCTTCAAAGACCCCCTCTCCCCGATATTCGAGCGGCACGCGGTTTTTGCCCATGTCCATGGCCGGCATGTTCAGATCGATATAGGACCGCTTGAAATCATCGGCAGGCCCATCGACGGTCACCGTGAAGGTCAGCTCCCGCATGGCTTTGACCGGCCTGGGCAGAATCTCCAGAGTGACCTTGCGGCCGCCGACCATCTGAATGCAGGCGCCGTTTTGAATATCACAATTGATGATGGATCGGGTGCGGTCATCTCCCCGTACGGGGAATACCGCAAACAAAACAGCAACCATGGGCAGAACCCAAAGCCCTCCCAAGCCGGCCTTTGCGTAAAAAACAGCTCCTGGCAGGCGCTTCATATTTCCCTTTCCGGCATACGGGCGGGTTGATGGCATTTCAATTATCAATTTAATTCCAACGGAATATAAAAAACAACCGATTTTTAAAAAAGAGCCGATTGCAAAACCGGCCCGAATCTGAGATTAATGAAATTTTTGGAAATTTGAATTTGATGCTTTTGTCAAAAAAGATATTACACACCCGAAGAGAAAATAATTCAAGCTTGCGCTCTTCGTGGTTTTCAACCAGCGTGACCTCGGGCGCTTTGACCGTGTTTATCGCCCCCGGCGGCACCCATAAAAGGAGCAACGCGCGTTGACGCTTTTCGAATCCGTTCTGCCGTTCAAAGTCCGCAAGGACCTGAAACTCTTCTTCGCCCTTTCCCGCACCCCCCACGGGCTTATCGACATGGCGGCCCCGGCGGCGGCGGCCCTGCTGTGCCTGGGGCGTTTCCCCTCCCCCTCGGTGATCATCGCGGGGCTCATCACGGTATTTGCCGGCTATACGGCGGTCTATGCGCTGAACGATGTTGTGGACTTTCGAGCCGACAAGCATAAAGCCAGCACCGGCGTGTTCAATTGCCAACCGGACAGCGCGGATCTGGACAGCGCCCTTTTGCGCCATCCCATGGCCAAGGGGGCATTGAGTCTCTCCGCCGGCCTGATCTGGACCGGCTGCTGGGCGGCCGTTGCCTTGGCCGGAGCCTGGTGGCTCAACCCGGTCTGCCTCTATATTTTTCTGGCCGGATGCATTCTGGAAAGCGTTTACTGCCTGTTGTGGCGGGTAACGCCCCTGCGCACCATAGTCAACGGCATCGTCAAAACCCTGGGGGCGGTGGCCGCCGTGTTTGCCGTTTCGCCCCAACCCTCATTCCTGTTTCTGGCGGCCCTCTTTCTGTGGATCTTCTGCTGGGAGATCGGCGGCCAGAATATCCCCAACGACTGGACCGACATCGAAGAGGACCGTCAATTCAGGGCCCGCACCATCCCCCTGAAACTGGGAACCCGGCGCGCCGGCGTGATCAGCCTGTCGGCTTTGACCGCCACCTTGTTTCTCAATTTTGTCCTTTTCTGGGTGTCGCCGCTCAACTTCAATACCGTCATCCTGCTCGCGGCCCTGGCGGTCAATATCTGGCTGCTTCTGTGGCCGGGCCTTCAACTGGCCGAAAAACAGGAGCGCCAGAAGGCGATGACGCTCTTCAACAGGGCCAGCTACTATCCGCTGGCGACCCTGGTCATCGTATTGGCAGGCATCATCTGATATGGATGTCCCATAAGTTGGGTTGACCCTATCGTCGCATAAACCGGGACAGACCGCTAAAGCAGAGCCGGCATGAAGAAAACCTGTATAGCGAAACAGGCATGGATAGTCTGCCGGCGCGAGAGATCATTGAGGAATCGCCATTCAGCTTTGGAACCTGAGCTGAAAAGGGATTTGGTTGAGGTGCCCGTGAAAGTGCTCTTTGGGGAGCACCTTCACGGGCACCGGTTACCTCCTGCCGAACGATGGCGGCAACGAGGCCAATCACCGGCGGAAGCTGTTTTTCAGAATAAAGTACTGAAGCTCAATCTCCGCCATGGGTCCCCGAAGCTTCGCCAGTTCATCTTCGGGGCCATGGATTGCGAGCCTGGTGCACTGCGCAATCGTCAGCGCCTCCTCGAACAGGTGACGAACATTTGCCACGTGTTCCAGAAAGCCCTCGGCATCTTGATATCCCTGCCTGCAATGAACCTCTTCGCCGTCAAAGCTCCATCCGTAATAGCGGATTCCGCTTTCGTTACTGGTTTTTTCGACGAACCGCTCCACCAACCGTTCAAATGCCTCCATGTTGCCGGGATGCACCTTGAAATAGGCGCCAACCGTACATGACCTGTCCTGGATGGGCATGACTTCCTCCTTTTTTCGCATTAATGTTCCCGGAGCCTGAAATCGACAGACTCCGCCCTTGCGAACTTCTTTCCCCGCAACGCAGGGTGATATCCGCGCATCGATTGCAACCATAACCGACATCGCCCAACCGTGCTTGTCCCAACTGAAACTTTTTTTGTTCAGGATGAACGACAAAAGATTCAGTTGGAAAAAACACCCTTTTTTTGTTTGACAAAAAACAGCACTGGGGATAAAAAAATTTGTCTGAATTAATCTCATGCACCCCACCTGCTCTTCACGAATTCAGGCATAAAAAATCGTTTGATTTCGGGCCCATAGAAAAGCCCGCCGCCGGACTCACAGAGTCAGAATCAATTTCAGCCACAAATTCAGGAGGCGCAAAGAATTATGAGTTTTGACGCATTTGTAAAAATCGACGGGATTGAAGGTGAAAGCACGGACGACAAGCATCAGGGATGGATTGAAATTATTTCCTATGAAACAGACCTGAAACAAAAGATTTCATCCACCGCGAGCAGCGCAGGCGGAGCCGGTGCGGAGCGGGCGGATTTCGGTCCCTTTTCCGTTGTGAAATTTCTTGATGCGGCATCGCCCAAACTGGCTTTGGCATGCGCTGCCGGAACGCATATCGACAATATAATTATTGAGATCTGCCGGGCCGGTTCAGACAAGGTCAAGTACATGGAGTACAAACTGACCAATTGCCTTATCAGTGTTGTCAAAACAGCCGGAGGACGGGGCGAATTTCCATCCGAGCTGATCAATATCAATTTTGGAAAAATTCAGTGGGTGTACGTCCAACAAAACCGTGCCGGCGGCGGCGCGGCCGGTCAAATTGCGGCGGGTTGGGATCTGCAAAGAAACTGCGGAACATGATGATTAAAAACAAGGGAGTGGATAAATGCAAATGAGAATAGGTTGTACATCTGTCGGTCTCAAAATTCCTCTGGTGCCAAAAGACTTTAGCCTTGGTGTTTCAGGCGCAAATGGAGTTTGGTTTGAAATCAAACAAGGATTTGTTGTAAACCAATTTAAAATGAACAGTTCAATATCCGTCAGCAATAACGGCGTACTTGGAGGCGTTGCGTTCCGCACGGAGTGGTTTGAAGTGAGAGATCCGGACAAAGGGGTTCTAATAAGGAATTTTGATAAAAAATTAGCCGAAGTGGATATCACGCCACTGTACTGCCGCCCAAGGGTGGATGTGTCCCTAAAAATCTATGATGAGTATGACCAGCCGTGGTACTACACAATGGAAAAAGTCAACGTCCTGATGAAGGGGTTTATAACCGCAAAGTTTCATCTGCGTGAAAAAATGATATTAACAGCCGTAAAGGGGTGGCATAAAGATGAAGACAGTTGTCTTGCAATGCGTTAACATACTGCTCATTTGCTTTGGTTGCGCCATGATATGGCTGATGTCCATGCATCATTCGCTGATTATAGTTCCAATTATATATTCACCGGACGATGGTTTTAGTCGCGGATGGTTTTACGGGTATTTTCTCGTCCAACCGCAAATCAAAGCGCTTTATGCAGCAGGATTGTTATTGCTTGTCGGCAAAGATTTTTTTTTGAAAAAACCATTGAAATTCAAAGTAAAAACCAATTTGGTTCTCGCTTTTGTTTTGCCCGTATTGCTTCTTACCCAGGTGATAGGATGGTGGCATTATATGTAGCGACCTAAAATCATCCCGGAGCAAGGTTTCATCTGCGTGAAAAAATGATATTAACAGCCGTAAAGGGGTGGCATAAAGATGAAGCCGGTTGTCTTGCAATGCGTTAACATACTGCTCATTTGCTTTGGTTGCGTGGTAAAATGGATGATGTCGGTGCATCATTCAGTAATTATAGCTTTTCCGGACGATGGTTTCAGTCCATGACCGAGACAAAATTTTTAAAAAACTTTCGTATGGCTTTCCATTTAGGGGCTGTCGAGCAATAGCAGGTCGTTTGGCATCGTTTTTGGCAAATGTTGTGCGGCAAATTCGCGCTCACCACCAATGTTTGATATGATATCCATTACATGATGATCATGACGGTGGATTATGTTGATAATATAATGAGTGCGGATTTTTAAAAAAATGATGTAGCCCATTAAGGTCTTTCAATGCTTCAGAAGGTTCCTTTATAAGGAAACCGGTACAATATTCACTATCTTTCTCCCCATAGAGTTGAACATACAAAATATGGTTATTTTTCACTTCTAATTCGAAAACATTTTTTCTATTTTTACACTCATGTACCGGTGTAACATTATGGCTACCTTCAGACAAGTCTGCAAACAGAAACATTCCATCCCACAGTACAGCTTTTAAATTTTTATCATTATCAATTATAAAATTG
>JBFFHG010000354.1:0-4841 GCA_041557055.1 Desulfosarcinaceae bacterium | reverse complement strand
GCATTGCTGGCACGCATCGGTGGCCTTGCAGGCATACTGGATGGCATGGCCGCCCAAAAACTCGGCCTTTTCCACCAGTTCCACCTGAATATTCCGGCGGGCCAGCGCCCGGGCTGCGGTGAGCCCGGCGATGCCGCCGCCGATAACCAATACAGATTTCGGTTTCGTACTCACTGGATGACTCCTTATCGTTATAGTCCGCTGGTGGATTACACTTCAGGTCTGGGCAGCATTTTAGCGCGTTCGGCAATCTCGGGCACTTTGTGTTCCCACTCAATGGCCATCAAATGCACACCGGCCACACCCTTCATCTCCCTGAACTCTTCAATCTGCTCGCAGGCGATTTTAATGCCTTCATCGGCAACCTTGCCTTTCTCCACACCCTGAAGCCGCTTGATGATTTCCTGGGGGACATCCATGCCGGGAACTTTACCGGCCATGTATTTGGCCATACCGACGCTTTTCATTGGGGTGACGCCGGCCAGAATGTAGACCTTTTCGGTCAGACCCATGTCATTGGCTTGTTGAACCCATTTGCGCATGCGATCCATGTTGAAAATGCACTGGGTCTGAACAAAGTCCACACCGGCTGCAACTTTTTTGGCCAGGCGGTGGACCCGCCACTCCAGGGGTTCGGCAAAGGGGTTGGCGGCACCGCCGATAAAAAGTTTCGGGGGGGTGTCGATGTCGGCGCCACCCAGGAACTTGGCTTCATCGCGCATTTTTCTGACCATGTCGATGAGCTGGGTGGAGTCGATGTCGAAAACGCCTTTGGCTTGGGGATGGTCTCCAAATTGCTGATGATCGCCGGAGAGACAGAGAATGTTATGGATGCCCATGGCGTAGACGCCCAGAATATCGGCCTGCATGGCGAGGCGGTTGCGGTCGCGGCAGGTCATTTGGAAATTGGGTTCCAGGCCCTCTTCGATGGCCAGAAGGGAGGCCGCCCAGCTTGCCATTCGGACCATGGCGGTCTGGTTGTCGGTGATGTTCACCATATCCACCTTGCCGACCAGGTATTTGGCTTTTTCTCGAACGTGTTCAACGTTAGCGCCGCGAGGAGGTCCCAACTCACCGGTAAAAGCGAAATGGCCGGCTCTCAGAATTTTTTCTAGTTTACTTCCAGATTTCATAGGTTCTTCCTCAACCTTTCAAAGTTCGTTTAATAGTGGGGCAGTGACTTTTTTAGCAGCTTTTCCGGGATTCGATCCTATTTGCCGTCCATTGCTTTCATGCGCTCTTCATAGCCCGGTTGAACGATGGTGCGCGGGGTCTGGTTGCGCCAATCATTGGGCGGGCAAATCTCCAGGATATTATCCAGGCGACTCTGTTTGGCCAGTCGCTCATGGATTTTATACCAGGCGCATGGCTGGTCGGCGTGAATTTCACAACTGCTTTGGTTGGTACCGCCGCAGGGGCCGTTGAACAATCCCTTGGCGCACATGGTGACCGGGCAGATGCCCGAGGTCATGCCGAGAACACAGGTGCCGCAGGCCCTGCATTTTTCCTCATACCAGCCCACATCACGGTTGACGCCGATAAAGGTGGTGTCCACGGCCGGAAATACCGGAATCCCGGGAAAGCGTTCCGCAATAAACTGTACGCCGGCCCCGCAGGCCATTGAGAGAATGGCATCATACTCATCCACCATGGCGTCCAGTTCTTCCAGGAATTCCATGTCGCACTGGCGTTCGACGGTGTGGGCGCCCAGGGTAATGGGCGTTCCGGCCACTTTGCGGGCCAGCTGAAGCTCGGCGTTCAGAACGCCGACCTCTTTTTCCCCCCCGGCCAGGCAAACCGCCACGCAGGTGCCGCATCCCACGGTCAGGACTTTCCGGTAGCCCTGAACCATGGTTTTGATCTCGTTAAAAGGTTTTCGCTCTGCAACAATCATGGGTATCCTCCTATGTTTTTTGACGATATCCGCCAACTAAGATCCGCCGGGGGGTCTTTTCCGACAATTGAGTGCGGGAAACGGAAAAAAACCAAAGGTTAAACTTAAATCAGATCAATTGGGGCGTGTCAATAAAAAGTGCATTAAATAGGTGGAGAGGAGTGAATGGCTGCTCATTTTTCAGCGATCCAGGGCGCAACGATCTCGCCGGGTGGCCCAGGCCCATGAAAAGCTGAATCCGTTTATACATAATAACAATACGTTGTCTATTTCGTTTTCTATTAAAAGCGATTGGTTGTGAATTTGACTTGACACCGGAAGGGGAGGTTGATAAATGAATGAGTATTCATTCATAATTGGATTTGAGCACAATTTTCAGGAGGCCCGTCAAGATCATTATGAAGCGAAATAATGAAAAGTACCGGCAAATCTTAGAGGCCGCCGTTAAAGTGTTTGCTGAGCAGGGATTTCATAACTCAACCGTTGCTCAGATCGCCAAAGTGGCGGGAGTGGCCGACGGTACCATCTATCTCTATTTCAAAAACAAGGATGATATCCTCTTTCAGTTTTATGCATACAAAGCCAAGCAGGTGTTTGAATGTTTCCGCAAAGCGGTGGACGAGGCCGACACCGCCATTGATAAGCTGCGCAATCTGGTTCACAGCCATCTGGCCGAGTTTCAGAAGGACATCAACATGGCCATCGTGTACCAGGCTGAGACCCATCAGCACCGGCGCTCAGCCCAGGAGATTATCAAAGAGATGTCCAAGATGTACCGCGATATCATTTCCGAGGTGATTGAGCAGGGGCAGCAGCAGGGCCATTTGCGGCGGAACCTTTATATCGGGTTGGTTATGCGGTTGATCAACGGGGCGGTGGATGAAGTGATCAATGCCTGGATTCATTCCGGCGGCAGTTACGACCTGGTCTCCATGGCCGATCCTTTGGTGGATTTGTTTTTGAGAGGTATCGGTGATCCTGAGCGCCGATAACCATTCGTACATTAGAATAATGTTATGGGTAATGATGTGAAAACAGGGAGGACGTCATGGCACAGGTAATTGCGGATCGCAGGGATATCGATTTTGTGCTTTTCGAACAAATGGATGTCGAGTCACTTTGTCAACATGAGCGATATGCTGAATTTAATCGTAAAACCATTGAGATGGTCGTTTCGGAAGCTCGCAATCTGGCGGTCAAGGAGATATTGCCCACCCAGCGGGAAGGGGACGTTGAAGGCTGCCGTTTTGACAACGGCCGGGTAACGGTACCCGAGTGCTACCAGCGTCCCTGGAAAATGTTCCTTGAAGGCGAATGGTTGGCCTTGACTGAAGACCCGGAATACGGCGGTCAGGGGATGCCGCGCACCCTTGCCATGGCGGCCAATGATTATCTGGTGGGCGCCAACTATGCCATGATGATGTACGCAGGCCTGACCCACGGCGCCGCGCTGCTGGTCGAGGCCTTCGGCACGGAAAAGATCAAGAAGCTTTTTTTGAAGAAGATGTTCACGGGCGAATGGACCGGCACCATGATGCTCACCGAACCCGAAGCGGGCAGCGATGTGGGCCGTCTGACCACAACGGCGGTGAAAAATGACGATGGAACCTATTCCATCAGCGGCAACAAGATCTTTATCTCTTCGGGCGAACACAATCTTTCGGATAATATCATTCATCCCGTGCTTGCCCGTATTGAAGGCGCTCCCGAGGGGACCCGGGGCATTTCTCTTTTTTTGGTGCCGAAAATATGGGTCAACGATGACGGCGGCTTGGGGAAGTTTAACGATGTGGTCTGCACCGGCATTGAAGAGAAGATGGGCATTCACGGCAATGCAACCTGTTCCCTGACCTTGGGGAGTAAGGGCCTGTGCCGGGGGTATTTGCTGGGCGAGGAGAACAAGGGCATGCGGGCCATGTTCCTGATGATGAATGAGGCCCGATTGCTGGTGGGCATGCAGGCCATGACCTGTGCCAGCAACTCCTATCTCAATGCATTGAACTATGCCCGCGAACGGGTCCAGGGGCGCCATTTGCTGCAAGCGATGAATCCGGATGCGCCGGCCGTGGCCATTATCGAGCATCCGGATGTGCGCCGCATGCTGATGAGCATGAAGGGCTATGTGGAGGGCATGCGCAGCCTGTTGTATTACATTTGCAAATTGACCGACGATCGAAATACGGCCGCTTCAGACGAAGAAGAGGGGCGTCTGCAAGGGATTATCGATCTGCTGATTCCCATTGCCAAAGGTTATGTCAGCGATCGCTCCTCGGACGTATGCAATCTGGGCATGCAGGTCTACGGCGGTTACGGTTACATCCGCGAATACCCGCAGGAGCAACTGGTGCGCGATTGCCGCATCACCCAGATTTACGAAGGCACCAACGGCATTCAGGCCATGGATCTGCTGGGGCGCAAATTGGGGCTCAATAAAGGCAAGCCCATCATGGATCTGATGGGCGAGGTCCAAAAGACCATGGCCCGGGCCAGAGAGATGGAAACATTGCAGCCATTGGCCGCCACCCTGGAAAAGGCGCTTAACCGCCTGGCGGAAGTGGCCATGCATATCGGCGCAGCCGTCATGTCGCCCAAGGTGTTGATCGCGTTTTCCTTTGCCAATTCCTTTATGGAGGCGGCCGGCGATGTGGTCCTGGCCTGGATGCATTTGTGGCGGGCGGTTGTTGCAACACGTCAACTCAATAGTGGCGCCAAGAAAAAGGATCAGAGCTTTTACCAGGGACAGGTCAAGAGCGCCCAGTTTTTCATTCAAACCATTTTGCCCGTTACCATGGGGAAGATGGATGCCATCATGGGCAGTTGCGGCGCAGCCGTTGAGATCGATGACAAGGGGTTGGGAAGTTAGCGTTGATGCTGTTCTGAAAAAATTTCAGGGAGTTGGTTTTCATCAGCCGGAAGTCCGGGGGGGGCTTCCGGTTGGTGTTTTACG
>JBFFHG010000353.1:0-4843 GCA_041557055.1 Desulfosarcinaceae bacterium | reverse complement strand
TCCGCTTTGACAAGTATTTGGGATAGACAATATTTTTCCATACCATTGAATACCCCAGAAGGTTATCAACCCAACGATGCATCCGTGGGAGACCTTGACGGCGATGGCGAATATGAAATTGTGTTACACCAGGCGGGGGTCGGTAAAGACAATTCACAAAACGGCCTTACAGATCCGCCCATACTCGAGGCCTATAGACTTGACGGAACGCTTATGTGGCGGATTAATTTAGGAATCAATATTCGTGAGGGCGCTCATTATACGCAGTTTATGGTATATGATTTTGACAGTGACGGAATGGCTGAAATTGCCTGCAAAACCGCAGACGGCACGGTGGACGGCATGGGCAACGTTATCGGCAATCCGAACGCCGACTACCGAAATAGCCGGGGCCGAATCCTGGATGGTCCTGAATATTTTACCGTATTTGATGGACTCACCGGAGAAGCCCTTGATACGGTCAATTATATCCCTGAAAGGGACGACGTGTGCGATTGGGGTGACTGCTATGGCAACCGGGTTGATCGTTTTCTGGCATGTGTCGCTTATCTTGACGGCCAACGCCCAAGTATTGTCGCCTGCAGAGGTTATTATACGCGAACGGTTTTATCTGCCTGGGATTTTCGAAACGGCAAATTAAACCAGCGCTGGACCTTTGATACCAATAACGGATATCCTTCCTATGCAGGTCAGGGAAATCACAACCTAAGCGTTGGAGATGTCGATGGCGATGGCCGGGATGAAATAATGTACGGCGCCTGTGCCATTGATGATAACGGGGAGGGTCTTTACTCAACAGGTTTTGGACATGGAGACGCAATGCATCTGTCCGATCTGGATCCCGAAAGACCGGGAATGGAAGTATTTCAGATCCATGAAGGTTCAAACACACCCGGTGCATCATTTCGCGATGCTTTAACCGGAGAAATAATTTGGCGTACATCAAAAACAGATCTTGGCCGAGGGCTCAGCGCAGACATTGATCCGCGTCACAAGGGTTGTGAATGCTGGGGATTCGCGCAATTGCGCAATTGCACAGGTCAAATAATCAGCGCCAATCACCCTTCCGTGAATCATGCGATATGGTGGGACGCAGATCTGTTGCGTGAACTTTTGGATGGAACAATTATTGACAAATGGGACTACACCAACAGCGCTACCAGTCGTTTGCTCACAGCTAACGAATACGGTGCCGCTTCAAACAATGGGACTAAAAAAAATCCATGCCTGCAAGCTGACATATTGGGGGATTGGAGAGAAGAAGTCATTTGGCGGTGCAGCGACAATCAAAATTTACTTATCTTTACAACCACCATACCAACCGAACATCAATTATACACCTTGATGCACGACCCTGTTTACAGACTTGGTGTGGCATGGCAAAACACAGGTTACAACCAACCACCCCATACAGGTTTTTATCTTGAAGCGGGCATGGAAAAACCACCTTTGCCGGATATTGTTCTGGTCGGTAGTGAATAGAAGCTGTTAAAAAATCAGTACCGGTTTCAAATAATTTAATGCTGGACGAGACAATAATTTTATCGATTGTTATCGCGTCCCTACATGGCCCGGCAAAGCCGGATCATTTCCATAATAATCAGGCCAGGGAGATTATTAACCCGGCAATAAAAAATAATCTTCTTGGCCTTTGATTTTCTTGCCGACACCATACCCCATCCCCCCCTTTTCGTCTGCCCCGGCCGCCGAAAACGATTTATTAGCTTGCCGACACCGGCTCAAGTGGCGTAAGATGTTGGTTTGTATGTTTTTTATTTCCAGTGTTTCGATGTTTGCCGTAGACAGTTAGGAGTGGTAAATGACACTGATTGTTTTTTTTCTGGTGGTCTTTCTTTTTTTGTTGGTCTGGCGCATTGAACGGCGGCTGAATGAAAGACTGGCCGGCTTGCACAAAACGGTCGCCAGCCTTGAACATCGGTTCGAATGGCTGCGCTCGAAAATGGGGGCCGCTGAAACAAGCCGGGCGGATTTCCCGCAACCCGCCATGCAGGCAACCGCACCGGCGCAACCCCCGCCCCGAACCGAGCCGCCGGCAGCAACGCCCGTTGAGGCGCGGCAGGCTGAACCGGCGCCCTCCCGCGATGAGCCGTCATATGCCCCGGCGCCGGAACGACCGGAACACATGGAATCCCTTGAGGATCTGGTGCTGCCGGAGGATAACATCGGAGCGGCCCAGCCCGAACATCCGGTTGCAGGATCTCGCGTTCAGACGCCGCCGCCCATGCCGCAACCCTCGCCCTGGATGGAACGCTGGCGGACCTTCACGGCCAATGTGGACTGGGAGCTGTTCACCGGTGTGAAACTTTTTGCCTGGCTGGGCGGCTTGGCCCTGTTCATCGCGGCCGGGTTTTTCGTCAAATTCTCCATCGACCGCAACCTGATTCCGCCGGCCCTGCGACTGGCCATCGGCGCTCTGACCGGCATCGCCCTGATCATTGCCTCGGGGCGCTTCAGGCAAGACAAGTACAACGTGATGCGCCACACCCTGGCCGCCGGCGGCATCGGCGTGCTTTACAGCGTGGTGTTCGCGGCCACCCTCTACTACGAATACCTGCCCAAACCCATGGGGTTCGGTCTGCTGACCCTGGTTTCGGCCGCCGCCTTTGTCCTGGCAGTACGTTATCAGGGGGTGGCCATCTCCGTTCTGGGAGCCTTGGGCGCCTATGCCACCCCTTTGCTGGTAAGCATGGGGCAAAACAGTCTGCCTTTGCTGCTGGCCTATCTGGTGGTGGTCAACGTGGGACTATATCAGGTGGTCAAGCGATTGAATTCCCCCCTGCTGCTGCTCACGGCCGCCGCCGGCACCCTGACAGCCCTGTTCTTCGGCACCGTGGCGGTCTACCAAGCCACGGGCGCCATGATCATCTCCGCCACCTGGATCGCCAACCTGGCTCTGTTCACCAGCTTTCTGTGGTTTCTCGCCACTGATCCCGCACATAGCCGGGCTTTGCGATGGAGCGGCCTGTTGATCTATCTTGGCACTCTGGCAGTGGCGGTTCTGCTGATGCTGGCCAAGCCGGGCTGGACGCCTCTGCTGGTGATCACGGCCGCCAAGGGCGGCGCCCTGTGCCTCACCTGGCGTCACCAGTGCTGGTTCAACAAGGTCATCCCATTCAGCGGCCTGAGCTTTCTGGCCGCCCTGGCCTGGGTCTTGATGCGCTTCGAGCCGGCCGGATTTTCCATGGGTTTCATCCTTTTACTGCTCTACGGCGCGGCGGGCGGCCTGGGACCGCTGCTGCTGATCCGGCGCTACGGTATCAACAAAATAGTGGTGGGCTGGCTGAAAATCTTTCCCGTAGCCATTGTGGTGGTCAGCCTGAGCGTCATGTTCCAACATGGCGTTGTCTCTTTTTGGTTCTGGCCGCTGGTGCTGGGACTGGAGTTGATGGGAATCTGCATCAGTCTGCTTTTCAGAGCGTTTGTCCAGGTCGGCCTGCTGGTACTGATGGTGCTGATCGGCGGCTTGAACTGGCTGATCCATATGCCCGCGGAACTGGTGGGTACCGGCTTTTTCATCTTCACCATGGCGGCCGGTGTTCTTCTGTGCGCGGCCGTCTTGCTGATACTTAAAAAACTTCCCCAATGGACGGCGGCCCTCAACCTGACACAGTCGCAAGCCGGGACCGCTGCGGTCCGGATGCCGGGCATGGAACAGTGGCTGGCGGCCGCACCGGCGGGCGGTGTTTGCGTTTTGCTGGCGGTCTCCTTTCTCATGCCCTATCCGCTGTACCCTCACCCCGGCCTGGCAACGCTGATCTGTTTTCTGGTGCTGGTCCTGTTTACCGTGCATCGCCTCAGGTATGAGATTCCAGGCGTGGCCGCACTGCTGGCGGCGGCAGCCGCCCAGGCCATCTGCGTGTTCCGCCCCCCCATGGGACTGGATGTCTCCTACCCGGCCCTGATCTGGGCGGCGGCGCTCTTTTCAGCGGCCCTGCCCGCCCCTTTTCTCTTCTTCCGCTCCTTTGAGCACTGGCGGCGGTTGTGGCATGCCTGGGCGCTGTTCGAGGCTTTACAGGCCGTTTTTGTGATTTACACCAGCCATCTCCTTTGGAAGGGGCAGGGCGCCCAATGGGCGCCGCTGTTGCTGGCGGCGTTGAAGCTGCCCTGTGCGGCCATGCTGCTGCGACGGCTGGCTGGCAGGCCCGAGCGCAACGCCATCCTGGCCTTTCACGGCGGGGTATTGCTCTTTTACCTGTCGGCCCTGCCGGTGCTGGTTCTCAACCACGGCTGGATCGGCCTGACCTTTGTGCTCGAAGCGGCGGCCCTGCTGTGGCTCAACCGACGCATCGAGCATCCGGGACTGCGCTGGGTCTCTCTGGCAATGGCGCCCGCCGGCCTGATGATTCTGTTCATCAACCTGCCCATGCTCAAACAGGTTGACAGTTTGCCGGTGCTCAACCCCGCGGTGCTGACCGTGGCGGTCTGCTTTGCCACTCTGGCGTGGGCCGCCACCCAGGCCGGTTACCCCCGCAGGGAACTGGGGCGCCTGGATCTGCCCACCTATTTCCAGTGGCTCACCGCAGCCATTGGTTTTTTCCTTGTCAATCTTGTCATTGCCGACGTGTTTGCCCGGCCGGGCCGGATCTTTCAAATCTGGCCGGACCGCAATTTCCTGCAGGCCGTCTGTTACGGCCTGACCTGGACAGCCATGGGCGGCCTGACCTGGCGTTTTGCGGGCTTGCCCCGGGCCATCCGCAGCGCCGGTTTGATAGTGACAGGTCTGGGATCCATCGGCCTCATCGCCCTGCCCCTGATCCTGCCCCAGGCCACGGCCGATATGCGCCCGTTTTTCAATGTCGGCCTGCTGGCCTATCTGCCCCTG
>JBFFHG010000352.1:0-4858 GCA_041557055.1 Desulfosarcinaceae bacterium | reverse complement strand
GGGGCGACCGTCCGTCGGGTCGATTCGTTGCGGCTCATGGTAAAGTAACGAATTTCGATATGGTGTTGGTGTTGAACCGCCTCATGAACCAGTGTCAGGGTCTGTTGAAAACGACGGTAAGGCTTGCGGGCCTTAACGCCGACTTCCAGGCTGTGTTCCATTTTTTCCAAATAGTTTGCGTAATCCGACGGCAGCGTGGCTTTGACTTTGTCGAAGAGTGAGACCAGGGAGTCGTAAATGGCGGTGCCGTCCAGGATTTTCAGCATGTTGCGGCTGAAGTAAAGCGCCATTAACTCGGTGAGACTCATGGGAATGGGCAGTTGATGTTTGCCGTCGTCAAGCAGGGACCAGAGGGTCCGGTTCTCATCCTTTTCGTTGAAAATGGGAAAACCGGCCATCTGCAAAGCCTCTAAGTCGCGATAGACCGTTCGCGAATGGCAATCCAGATCTTTGGCCAGTTCAGCAGCGGATTTGCCTCTATGTGCAGCCAGCAGCGATTGAATGAGCTTCCACTGCCGGCTGAGTTGATCACCACGCGCCATATCGTTGCCCTAAAAAAGGTTTTGAAACCGCTTCCGCTCATTTTGCGTTTATCTCAAACAGTATCACTGTTTCGGTTTTTTCTTCTGAACACAGGGTGTGCTTTCGCGCCCGGACGTTGAAGGCGGACGAGAGGCGTTCGAAGAAAAGCGCCCCCGCAGCGCGCACCCGCTCGGCCAACACCACGCGTCCACCGGGTTGCAGGTATTGATGGAACAGAGCTTCCAGGGCTTCGGCAGCACTCTCCTGATAGATAATTTCAGAGCCGATGATCAGATCGAAGTCTTCTTGCAACTGCGGCTGAAACCAGTCCAGATAATGGATCGCCACTTGGTCGCATCCGTTTAAGCAGGCATTGGCGTGAAGAAAATTGAGCGCGTCCGGATTATGCTCCGTCAGCGTAATGGCGTGACCCAGGGCGGCGGACGCAATACCGGCCACGCCCAGTCCCGAGCCCAGTTCCAGAACGCGGCGCTGTGCATCCACCGGCAGCTCGGCCATGTAATGGGTCAGAACGGCCGATGCTTCCCAGAATTTGGCCCACAACGGGAAACCGGCCATGGGATCATCCGGGTTGATAAAGCGGTCGATGCTCTTGGGTCTCAGAAATTTTAGCTCCCGCTCATTGATTTTGATCGGAAAAATCTCAGTATCGTAATTGCGGTGAAATTGTGACAGGGAGAAGGGCATCGGCAAAAATACCTGCAATGATAATTATGCTGCATAAATCCGGATCAGAAAATACAGCACCATTAATAGCGCCCTGGCAAAAGGATGTCAAGGTGGGCGGTCCTCGTTCGTCACCAGCTTACATTGAGGTCTTCTTCATCGCGGCGCATCTCTTCAAGCACATAGTCCCTGACCTGCCGGATATGACTGGCGAGCGTCCGGCGTGCGGATTCAATATCCCGGTCGCGCAGATATTTCAGAATTTCTTGATGATGGCGGCCAAATTGCTTTTTGGGGGAAATGTAGAGCACCGTTGACCTGTTTTTCAGATACAGCATTTCAAACAGGTAGCGAATCAGCCGTTCTCCCACAGCACCCGTTGAAATTTCAGTGAGCGCGACGTGAAAGGTCATGTCCGCAAGCAAAATACTTTTGGGGATGTTTTTTTCAAGGGCCTCCATGTGAGCGGCAACGGCTGACTCAAGCCGCTGCCAGCCTGACGCGTCAATGTGCGCCAGGACGTTGTCAAGGTTGGCCGACTCCAGGGCCAGGCGCAGGTCGTATATGTTCCGGACAATCTCTATGGAATTCCGTTCCAGAAAGTATCCCCTTTTGGGGATATGGTTCAATACTCCCTGAAAATGGAGGAGTTTCAAGGCCTGAATAATCGGTGTGGAGCTCATGTTGAGCCACTTGCCCAGCCTGCGGGAGTTAAGTTGCTGGCCCGGTGCTATCTCATTTCGGAACAGCAGGTTTTTTATCCCGTTGTAGGCCAGCATGGTAAGGTCCTCGTGGGTTTCGGATGAATCTTTCACCACGGTATGAGTGTCTCTTTCTCTATACATCAATGACGGTTCCAAATTGTTAAGTCGTGCCCATCCATAAATGGCCAATTTGCCCGATATTTGTGTTGTGGGAAAAATTTTATTCTCGGAATATCAACCAGATGCCTGCGGTAAAATTTTTCCCACGCCTTGATCTCGACCCAATTTGCCTATTTATGGATGGGCACTAAGTAATTAATTTATTACCTAAAATGTTTTTCAGCTAACATGCCCGAAAGAGCCTGTCAACCGTTTCGGTTGCTCGCCGGATGGAAACCGTTCATAAATAAAATTGCGCCCCAACAGTGACTGACAGGAAATTCGTCCCAAGGTTTTCCATGCCGAGGTCATTCAGGCATTGTCTTCATGGTCCGGTTTTATCCTTGAACGACATGATGGCGGGCGTTGGGAACGCAGATGAGCGTATTGAGGACAATGAGGCTTGAGAAATCGAAGCGCAACCAATCCAATGACGATAACGTTGCGGTCAACGGAAAAGAGACCGGCCCCGCCGCCGGTTTTAACGGCGACAGCATCAACTCTCGACCATTGACATTTGCCGTGCAACCATGTTTTGAGGCCGTTTTTCAACATACTCCGAGAGCATGCACCGAAGAAGCCCCGCGTAGTTCAGGTCAAAGGCAAGGGTATCGCCGGGTTGAAGGCGGCTGGGCGCATGGGTGACATCAACGATCAGATGATCGCTGGAGGCGCCGACCACTTTCAGCCGCGGGGTCTCCGGAACAATGCCTTCCACATCGATATCAGCCCGGCCCATATCCAGAATGACCCGCAGCATGCGGCCTTGATCCGGGAACACGGGCCGCCGGCCAAAGGCGTCCCGGCCGATCCTGCCGATGGGCTGCGACGGCTTGGCCTTTAACTCGATAATTTCGGCATGCAACTTGAATGACCCCTGCAGGCATCCGGGGATGGGGGCGAAATTAACCGTATCACGGCCGAGAAGAATTGCCTCACCGATTCTCAGATGGTTGATTTTTTTGGGCATGCCGCCCTCAAGCATCAGGGGCAGGGAGCCGCTGTTGCCGCCGGAAACATAGCGGAGCCTCCGGCGGAGAACCGTTTCAACCTCTTGGGCGCAGGAGGCCAGCCGGGTCATATTGGCAATGGTGGGCACCACGCCGCCGTAACACCCCAGGGTCGTCCCCAATCCGACCAGGCGAACGCCATCGATCCGTTCGACCTCCCGGACCGCGGTCACTAGGTCGTCGGGCCAGATCCCCTCTCTCAGATCCCCAAGGTCAACCATCAGGATGATATCGTGGACCACTGCCCGCCTTTTTGCAGCATGGGCCAAGGCCCTGATGATTGATACCTCCGAGTTGAGACTGATATTGGCGGCAGCGACCACGGCCTCCACCTGGGACAGGGTGGGAGAGCGCAGCAACATAAAATCGGTCTCCAAGCCGTCGGACCGGATCCGTTCTATATTGCGCAGGCGGCTGTCACCTATGGTCTGCATCCCGCCCCGGCACATCGCTTCGGCCACCAGGGCCATTCCGCACGCGGCCTTGGTCACGCCGGTGACCTCGATGCCGTGCTGCGCGCACAGTCCGATGATCGTGCGGGTGTTGTGAACGATTTTTTCGCAATCAATGGTCAGGTAAGGCATGCTATTCTCCGAAGGTGTATTGTTCCCGCGACATTGCACGCATGCGGGAAGATCAGTTGCCGGATGGGGCGCCTGGTCCGTAAGCCTCCGGCAGCACTTGTTCAGCGGGCACCCGGGGGAGCCCGGATATAACCGGGCTCCCTGGGCGGACCGGACTATTCTTCTTCAACCAGGGGTGAAGCGGCCGTAATATTGCCGAGGTTGTAATGTTTCTCTGAAGCGCGCGCGAGCACATAGGGCAGGACTGCCAGAATCGCGATACCGATGGGAATCAGGATCATGGGGCTGATTCCAATGAAACCGTAAATCAGGTAGAGCACACTCGCCAGGGTGGCGCAGGTAATGGCGTAGGGAATCTGGGTCGACACATGATCCATATGATCGGCGCCGGAGAAGATCGATGACAGCACCGTGGTGTCCGATATGGGTGAACAATGGTCGCCGAAGATCGCTCCGGAAAATACAATACCGGAAAGCATTACTGCGGCAATCGGATCACCGGTCATTTTATAGGCCAGCGGAATGGCGATGGGGGTCAGGATGGTCATGGTACCCCAGGAGGTGCCGGTGGCAAAAGCAACCACGCAACCGGAGAAGAAAACGACCAGCGGAATGAACCCGTAAGGAATGTTGTCGCCGATTATGGTGATCATGAAATCGGCCAGTTTCATATCTTTGGTGATGGTCCCCAGGGTCCAGGCCGTCGCCAGGATGGCGCAGGCCAGCAGCATGAGCTTCAAGCCGTCGATAATGGTGTCCATGACCTCGGAAACGGTCATTATCCGATTGGTCATGGCGATGACGGCGCCGCTGAGGGTCATGTAAAAAGCGCCCCACAGCAGGGCTGTGGCAGCGTCCGCATCACCGAGTATCTGCATGAAACTTTTGTCCGGACCCTTTCCGGTCCAGTAAAAACCGAAGAGGGTCACCATCACCAGCACGAAAATGGGAAGAAAGAAGGAGATCAGCATGGGCTTGGTCTCTTTGGCCTCTCCCATTTCATCGGCTACGTCCAGCATGGGCTTGGCATTGTCGCTGTATGTCTTGCCCGTGGTGCGAACACGGTGTTCCGCCTTGAGCATGGGGCCGAAATCCTTTTTGGTGAACAGAATAATGCCGACAAGAAGGACGGTGAAGATACAATAGAAGTTAAGCGGGATACCGCGCAGATACCCCTCAAACGCGGTAACTC
>JBFFHG010000351.1:0-4866 GCA_041557055.1 Desulfosarcinaceae bacterium | reverse complement strand
GCGGGTGCGCACACCCACTTCCGTGGAATCGGTGCTGTAGAACACGCAGCCGGAAAGTGCCTGCAGGCAGGCCAAAGCCATTATAAAGAGTATGATCCGTTTCATCGGGCGCCTCCTTTGCGAACATCGAACAGTTTGAGAGCGTTGTCCAGATCCAGGGGGTTGACGCCGGCAGCACCGTCGCTGGGCAGTACGATCAGATCCAGTCCTTTGTAGACATCCGCCATTTTCAGCCCCACCATGCGCTCGGAGCCCACGCCTTTGAGGGCCTCATTCTTCAGGCGCACCTTTTCGGCTTCGGCCAGTTTCACCAGCAGATCGGCTTCGGCCTTTTTGGTCCGCACATAAAGGTCTTTTTCGGCCAGTTTACGGGTGACATAGGCCTGGCCTTTCTCCATTTCAACATCCACGAATACACGCCCTTCCTGAACGATTTTCTTCAGTTGGGCCTCTTCAGTGGCGGCCCGGGCGGCGGCCTGGTTGGTAAAGACCAACTGGTCTTTCAGCTTTTTCTCCTCAATGTTCTTCTGAATCTCCTGGCTGTAGCGGAAATAGCGCACCAGCACATGCTCCACCCGTATGCCTTTGGAATTCAGCTCTTGGTTGAGGCGGTCTCGGGCTTCGCGGGTCTTGGCCACCCGCATGGGGCTGTTATAGAAATCTTCAGTGGTCAGTTTGCCCAGGGTCTCCTTGAGGGCGGGTTCGGCTTTGGGAATGATGCCGTTATCTTCAAAAAGGGAACCGGGGCCGATTTTGGTAAAGACCAGGTAGGGGTCCTCGATACGGTAGAGAATGGAGACGTCCACATCCACAAAGAAGCCGTCCGAGGTCTGAATATGGGCGGAGCGGTCCTTGCGGGCCAACGAAGACGCTGACTGGGGATAGTTGGTCAGTTCCAGTACCTGGATATCTCTCGGCAGGCGGTGGAGCTGATTCAGTCCCGGCATCACAAAGTTCAGTCCGGCTGTGTGGGCTTTTTTTTGAACCCCTCGATTTATGCCTATTTTGACAACCTTGATGCCGTATTCATTGGGATGCACGTAAATGAAAAAAACATTGTATGCCAGGATGACGAGGCCGGCGACCAGGACCGCCAGCTTGATGGAGCGGGACAGCTTGAAATTGATTTTTGGGATTTTAATCCGCGACCGTCCCTTGGTTTTTCTGGACGCCGCGCTGAAATCAACAGGTGGTTCCGTCATGGTTTTGGATTTCCTTCCGGCAATGAGAGGTTATCAATGAGTATGCGCTTATGTTCAGTATTCTCATTTTATAATAAAGGGTTGCGTTTTGCCCAATACCGCCCCCAGCCCAAACCTCCTCCTCTGTGTCCGGGCCCGGAGGGGCACAGGCAAAAAAGGGCAAAAGAGGATATGATGCTTTAAGGGGCGGAACTCTGATAAAAATAGCGAAGAGCTGCAAGATTGTCAATCTGCATTGCCTGTCATGGTTTTTTTGGAATATATCTTGCTTGTTTTTGCTGCGTGTCATTTTCAGGTTTTAAGTACCTCTCCTTTGAAATTTCGTAACATGGGGAAATGGGCCGGCTGGTCCTGTTCGATAATGGTCGGCGCACATAAAAAGTTGCGCTATGGAAAATAGTTCTTTGATTTATGACGCCCTCAGCAGCAAAACCGGACCCGGAAATGCTGGATACCGAAGATTGTCGTTGACCGGTTGTTGGTGGCGGATTTTGTCAGAATATGTGACGGTTTTTGTCATTTTATGGGTTTTAAAAATTCTTAAAGTGAGTAAGGAGGATCTATGAAAAAATCCAGCACCACCATCCTGGCGATAATTGTGTTCCTGTGCGGGGTAAATTTTGCGGCTGCCGAACCGCCTGTCAAGATCGGTGTCCTTGCCAAGCGGGGGATGGAAATTACAATGAAAACATGGCAGGCGACCGGTGATTACCTCGCCCGGAAGCTTGGCAGGGATGTCCGGATCGTACCGCTTAAATTTGTGGAAATCGAACCGGCGCTGCAAAATAAAACCATTGATTTCCTGCTCGCCAATTCGGCTTTTTACGCCCGTTTTCATAAAAAGTACGACTTGAAGGCAATATCGACCATGGTCAACCGTAAAGGGATCTATGCACTGGATAAGTTCAGCGGTGTTTTGTTTGTAAGAAAAGATAGTAAAATTAGAAGGTTGCAAAATATAAAGGGGCGGCGGTTCATGTGTGTCAAATACTCTTCTTTCGGCGGCGCGCAGATGGCGCTGCGATTGCTCAAAGAGAGCGGCATCAACCCCGAGAATGATTGCGCCTCTTTTGAAGAAGCGGGAACCCATGACAATGTGGTTATGGCTGTGTTAAAGCGCCGGACAGATATTGGCACCGTGCGATCCGATACACTTGAAAGAATGGCGGCTGAAGGAAAGATATCCATGGACGCCTTCAGAATCATCAACGAAATCAAGGATGGTTTTCAGTTCGTTCACAGCACCCGTCTTTACCCTGAATGGCCGTTTGCCGCTTGTCAAACCACCGATCCCAAGTTGGCCCGCAATGTGGCAAAAGCGTTGATTCTGCTGAAATCGACCCATAAGGCAATGACGGATGCAAAGGTGTACAGTTGGACATATCCGGCGGACTACAGTGACGTTACAGCGTGTCTTCGGGTTATCGGCATGTTGCCGTAACCGGTTCTCAATCAACGACCGCGCCGTGCGCCGCCCACAGGTTGCGATCACGAAACCCATGACCGGACCGGAGGTGCTTTGCCTGTCCATGACGCGGTTTTTCAATGAATAAGTTGCGTTACTGATTGCCGAATCCATTTTGATCGCCGCAGTCCGGGCACTGCCAGGTGATGCCGTTGCAGGACATGCCCCAGACGTTTTCGTGCATGCATACCTGGCAGATTTTGAACCCGCAACGGCACTGCCAACAAAAGATGAATTCGCGGCCGCAGCAGTGGCATTGATGTGGACACCGGGAGCCCCGTTTGCGGCGCTTCCTGCGGGAGGTATGGGCGGCTTCGGTCATCGGGGTTTTTCTCTCACGGGGTTGTCCTGAAACGCTTTGCGGTTGTCTTGTCGTTTGCGCCCATACATGTTAAAACGAGCCTGTGTTTTTATGCCTGAGGGCATAACAGCGGACAGCAGTTTAAATCAGCCCGAAACATCTGTCAAGCAGGCCAGGGGCCCGTTTTCAGGTTCCTTGTTTCCGGTTGAAAACCTAATCTTATATTGGCTGAGAAAGATGGTGCGTATTGTTTTTATTTGAACGGTTTCATCGCAGAATCATCATAAAGAGCCAGGCAAGTCGAGTTGCGCATCAATACAACCTGAGAATTCAGCCTTGAACCACGAACCGGGAACGAATTATCCGCCATGACGACAAATGCCCAAAATCAAGAGGATCTTGACGTCGCGCCGCAGCTTTATTTGATCGACGGCAGCGCCTATATCCATCGTGCCTTTCATGCCGTGCGGGGCCTGACCAACTCCAAGGGGATGCCCACCAACGCGGTCTTCGGATTTACCCGCATGCTGATCAAGCTTATGCAGGAGCGGGCCCCTGAGTATATGGTCATGTTTTTTGACGCCAAAGGCCTCACTTTTCGCCATGAAATTTATGCCGATTACAAGGCCAACCGGCCGCCCATGCCCGACGAACTGGTCGTTCAGTTGTCCTGGATCAAAAAGGTGACGGCCGGTTTCAATATCCCGGTCATTGAGATGCAGGGCTATGAAGCCGACGATTTGATCGGCACCTATGCCCGGATGGCCGAAGCCGCCGGTTACCAGGTGGTGATGGTCACCGGCGACAAGGACTTTGTCCAACTGGTCACGGACAGGACCTCCATTTGGGACCCCATGAAGGACAAGGTTATCGATGCAGCCGCCGTGAAGGCCGAATTTGATCTGTTACCCGCCCAGATTATCGATATGATGGGGTTGTCCGGCGATACGTCCGACAATGTGCCCGGCGTCCCGGGTATCGGCCCCAAGACCGCCCTGTCGTTGATTCAAACTTACGCTAACATGGAGGGGCTGTATGACCGCATCGACAGCCTGAAGGCCAAAAAACAACGTGAAAACCTGATCGCCCACAGGGAACAAGCTTTTTTGAGCCGCCGGCTGGTGACCATCGATACCCGGGTGCCCATCGCGTTTGAGCCCCGGGCCTTCAAGGCCGAGCCCCCCAATGAGGCGGTTCTGGGCGAGCTGTTCCAGGAGTTGGAATTTCGCCAACTTCAACAGGCGTTCCAGCAGACCGGGCCGGAAAAGTCCGCTGTCTATGCGCCGATCCTCACCGCCGAAGATCTGGCCGTGCTGATCCGGCGCCTGGAAACGTGTGACCGCTTTGCCGTGGACACCGAGACCACCTCGCCCAATCCCATGGCAGCCGTTTTGGTGGGCGTCTCCATTGCCCTGAAGTCCTTTGAAGCTTTTTATATCCCTTTTGGCCATCGGTATATGGGGGCCCCTGATCAACTGACCCGGGAGTTTGTATTGGATCGACTCAGACCGGTATTTGAGAACGAACGGATACAAAAGATCGGTCAGAACATCAAATACGACTGGACCGTATTGCGGCGCCACGGTGCGGAGTTGCGCGGGGTCGCCTTTGACACCATGCTGGCCTCCTATTTGCTCAATCCTTCCAAAAGAGCCCACAACCTGGATCAGATCGCCCTGGACTACCTGGGCCATAAAAACATCACCTACAGTGATGTGGCGGGCAAGGGCAGGAACGCTGTGACCTTTGATCAGGTGACCCTGGAGCAGGCCGTCCCTTATGCCTGCGAGGATGCCGATATCACCCTGCGGGCCTATGAGACCCTGCGGCCCCAGTTGGAAGAGCTCGAGCTGATGCCTTTGATGGAAACCGTGGAGATGCCCCTGGTGCCCGTGCTC
>JBFFHG010000350.1:0-4871 GCA_041557055.1 Desulfosarcinaceae bacterium | reverse complement strand
CCGGCTCGCAGTGCTGATCGCTCCACAGCCAAGACCGTCGGCAACGAAGCCCTTGAAAATGCCGTCAAAGAAACATACAAAGTATTTGAGGAGCGTACGCTGAAAGTCATCCCATCATACGTGCGCAAGCTGATCCACTCCATCGTGGAGATCAAGAACGATTTCAGTCCCGATCATCTTAAAGACTCTCTGCTGGTGCGCCAGGCTTTCGAGTTGGTTGCCCAGAACTCATACGGCGATCTGTATAAAAAGGTCATCGACCGCATGGACCGCAAGGTCAAGTGGGAAGAGTACGTGGGCAGCATAAAAGACACCTTCTCGGAGATGACCAACAACTGCCTTTACTACAATGTGGATGAAGAAAAAGGGGTCGTGCTCAACGGCCCGCCCGGCAGCGGCAAAACCTTTCTGGTGCGCACCTGGCTTAGCGAAAACAAAGATGTCCACGACATCGCCACCAGCGCCGGCGCCCTGCAGGACCCGGTCAACCCCATTGACGGGGCTGTGGAAAACCTGGAAAAGGTCTACGACATCGCCAAAATGATTGCCCCCACGGTGGTCTTTTTTGACGAGGGTGACGCCCTGGCACCCAGGCGCAGTCCGTCCGGCGGCTCTCCGTCGGACAAAATCACCAACAAGTTTCTGAACCTTATCGACGGCGAAGTGCCCATGCACCGAGTCTTTACGGTATTGACCACCAATCGCCTGGACATTCTGGACCCGGCCCTGATCCGCTCCAAACGCCTGAAGGTCCTGGAAGTCAGCGGTCAGCTCAGCAAGCAGGACATTGAAAATATCGTTCAGGTCACCCTTGAGGGCGTGCCTCTGGCCAACGGTATGAAAGTCAGCAGCATCATCGAGGCCGCCCACGGATTGTGCAACACGCCGGCCGACTACGCCGCCTTTGTGGAGAAGGCGCGGGCATTGCGCAGCACAGAGTTCGAAGTGCTGCAGCGCTTTCGGCAGATGACCCAGGCATCCAAACACACCAAATCCAATTTCATCAAATTCAATTTCAAAACGCTGATGGGAATCTTCGAGGCCCTGGAGATTCAACCCGCACTGCGCTCCGAAATCAAAGAGCACCCTATGCGGCTGATAGAACATTTTGATGAAATCAACCTTCATCTGGAACGCGTGGGGGCCTCCGAAGAGTATCCCCTGATGCACTCGCACCTCAATTCAGCCAAGCAGGAGCTCTCTCAGAGCCCCGCCCAAAAAGGCAAAGTGCAGTTGGATGAGTTTCTGGAAGCCGAGTTGAGCCAGGAGCCCCAGACAGGATTCATTATCGGCGTGGGCGCCAACGACGTGTCCGGTGTTTTGCTGCCCATCGCCACCAGCCTGACTTACCGGGGCTCCTCCCAGAACGTTCTGGTTACCGGGGCGGTCTCCTCCTCCTCCGCCGCTGCCGCCGAATTGGATATGGCCGTGCAGATGACCCAGCAATCGGCCCAGGAAGCCCTGACCATGGTGAAAAACTACCTTCAGGGCCTGGACCCCAAAGTCAGCACGGCGCGGCTATTGGGAGACTTTCTGGAAAACTATACCATTCATCACCAACTCTTATCGGCTTCATATAACGTGGGCGGTCCCTCGGCCGGATACGCCCTGGCCATCAACACCCTTTCAGCCCTGCTTCTGATTCCGGTCTACAACGATTTCGGCATCACCGGAGCACCATGGACCAAGGGCGTCAAACCCGGTGAGGTGGGCGGATCGGTTATCATCGGCGGGCATAAAAAGAAAACGGAGAAGGTACTCACCTATTTGCGGCGAATGTACATGCCCCTGAAAAACTACATGGATCTGGAACCGGAACTGCTGGCCGGTTACTGGTCGCAAGACAAGGATGTTCTGGGCGTCACCCACTTCGGAGAACTGCTGCCCGAAACCGTCTGGTTGGGGCCCGATTACGAAGCCCGGTTGCTTGAGCTCATCAATCTGCGCATTGCCTACAAGCTGGGAAAATATAAGGGCGATACCCTGCAACCCGACACCAAACAGCATATTCTGCAAATCAAAGAGCGTCTCAGAACGCAACTGGAAGCCGAACTGCGCTCCAGGCTGACAGCCCTGCGCCACTACCTGCGCAGTCCCGCACGCGATCCGCACCTTTCCCTGCAAGAAATCTACCGCCACAGACCCGGACGGGCGACTGAATTGGCCGAAACCTTTTGGCACATGGTCAAGCGCCTCAGAGGACGCAAACCGCCGGAAGAACAGAATCAGATACCGGATAGATAACCCCGACACTGCATATAAAGCTGAGGCGTTCAGCTGCTACAAACACCTTATATTAAAACGCGATAGCAGCGCGCCATCATTTGCCAAATCGCCCCCCAGGTTGTGTGATATGGCTTGACTTATGCAAAGCATTTAATTCTTGACACTCAAATATCTTAGCGGCATGATTAACCCATCATAAAAAAGTATATTCTTTTCTTTACCTTTTGTCTTGCAGAAGTGCGGCTTCCAGCGGAATCAATCTCAATGCCTTTTTATTGTTTTGAAAACGATTTGATCTGAAGAACTGTTCTATTTCTTTTTCGGCTTTGCGCAGATGATGTAATCCGTCACTATGGCGCGGTATATCCGCGTATAATACCATACTATTTTATCGTAAAACAAGGGGAAAATAAATGATAATAAAAAAATCAATGGCGTTCATTCTCATCTTTCTGTTTATAAATTTGCAACCGGCATTCAGTGCGCAATCCAATTACCCGGTGATATTTACGCATGGCATGGCCGGCTTTGATGATATTCTTGGTTTTTATTATTGGGGCGATGATTATGGATCGTTTGTGGGCGATCCATCTTCCAACAGCTGGTTAGGCAAAGGGCAGCAATCCTACGCGGCCTCTTTAACACCAATTCACTCCTCAGAGAAAAGAGGACTGGAATTAGCCGATGCCATTGAAAGCTATATGGTATCCGTTGGCGCGGAACATGTAAATATCGTTGCTCATTCCCAAGGGGGGCTGGATGCCCGCAAAGCAGCGAAATTGCTTGCCCAGAGAAAAGGACATCCCGTGATCAAAGTAATTTGCAGCATCTCATCACCACATCGAGGGACACCTATTGCCAAGTATATTCTCGACAAACGTCCCGGTGTCGGCACTATTGTTTCCGCTCTGCTCAAAATGTATGGAGACATCATCAACGGACCGGGAAACAGTCCCGAAGCCGCCTTAAAGCAGTTGACGTATGACGATTATGACCCTGATGATGGAGAGATCACCGGTGCCAAGGTTTTTAATGAAAAATATCCAATCAGCCCGGATTATGCTTCGTGGTATGTATCACTAATCACCGCGCAGGAAGGGTTGGCGCTAAATCCCGCTTTATATTTGATTCGTGAGTTGTGGTACGATATCGACGGCGACGGATACTGCGTAGACGATTGCAACGGCGACGGAGCCGCCGGAATGGGCGACGGCATCAACGGTGATACGGATGACGACGGTATGGTTGGCATCAACTCCCAGCAGATGGGGTACCGGCTTTTCTATGATGGGGATCAAATTCATACGGATACGTCATTGGGCTATGTTGATGATATCAATCATCCGAATGCAGCCCAGATGGAGTCCCATGCGGACGTTATTGAGCAAGATCATATCGATGTGATCGGTGTTGGACCGGACACATTTGATGAAATGAAGTTTTATGGGGCCGTTATTGAATACATAGACCATTATGAAGATCAATAGTCCGTCTGAATCCAATTCACTTTAACGGATGGATTTTTATACCGGACATCTCCACCGTAGTGAAATTAAAAATCTCAAATCATCTTTGAAAACAAAACAAGGGAGTATTGAGATGCGGCAACGCAAAACGATATATATTGTAATAGTCATGTTTTTTATCATCCTATCAGTTTACACCTTGTGCAAAAAGCACAATAGTAAAGCTTCGCCATATCTTGAGCCGGCGGCACTATCCAATAAAGGGAATCATCCGAAGGCATCTTTTCCAACACAAAATGATGCGCCGGTTGACCGCGCTGAGCCCGCCAACGCCGCTTTCCCTAAATTGACGTCCGAGATTGATCAAATAGTTGCTGACTTAAAAGTCGAATTTGGTGATAATCCAGATACCGATCATATTCAGATAACGATCATCGAAAGGTTGCAGCATTTTTTGCAAGTCAAGTATCCGGATAACTGGTTGGCTCATTTCCGGGAAATAATTTACCAGGCGTTTCCTGATCAGTATTCACAGATCATGACCCTGTTTACAAAATTAAAAGACTACCGGCAGTGGATGGCCGAGAATGCCGCCGAATTGCATGCTCTGTCGCGAGATTTAAAAAACAAGCTGATCTGGGAAAAACGTGTTGAACTGTTCGGAGAAACTGCTCAAAAAATTTGGGGGCAGGAAATAAAAGCAGCAAAAATCCATGATTATCTTGATCAGTTGGATAAAACGCCGGCCATTCCTGTTGATCAAATGATCAATCAGTATCGGCAAACCATTTCAGAGGCGTTTGGTCAAGAGGCGCATCGGTTGGTCGAACACCGGCGCATGGAATTGATTGATGCCTTTCTTGCCAACGAAACCGTCCAAAATGAGCTGCAGCAAATGCCCCGGGAAAATCGCGGCACCGCTTTAACGCATCTGCGTAAAGCCATGGGATATGATGACGCTGCCATCCAACGGCTTTCGGATCTAGATACTGAACGGGACAACCGCTGGGCTGCAGGAGCAGCATATCAAGCCGATGTTGAAAAAATTCGCAGCGTTTACTCCGGCCAGGCGTTGGAACAAAAACTGGATGAAATTCGGACATTACATTTCGGCGCACAAGCAGATACCATTCAAAATGAAGAGACGGCAGGATTTTTTCGTTTTAAACAACAACGGGT
>JBFFHG010000349.1:0-4872 GCA_041557055.1 Desulfosarcinaceae bacterium | reverse complement strand
GGTATTCAGCGAAAATCGCCGGAACATCTCTTTGAAATTGATTGTTGTGGGCATCGGCGGACAACTGCTGGTGGGGTTGATTCTGCTAAAGCTCCCAGTTTTTCAACAATTTTTCCTTAAACTGAACACCGTTGTGCTTGCCCTGGAGGAGTCCACCCGGGCCGGAACCAGCATGGTTTTCGGCTATCTTGGGGGCGGCCCCCTGCCGTTTGAGGTCAAAGCCCCCGGAAACATCTTTATTCTCGGTTTCCGGGCTCTGCCGTTGGTTTTGGTGGTCAGCGCCCTGTCTTCCCTGCTGTTTTACTGGGGAATCCTGCCCCGTGTGGTGAGAGCTTTTGCCTGGTGTCTTACCAAAACCATGCGCATCGGCGGCACCGAAGGGTTGGCCGTGGCGGCCAACGTATTCGTTGGTATGGTTGAAGCCCCTCTTTTTATACGCCCCTATCTGGCGAATATGACCCGCAGCGAACTTTTTACCATGATGACGGCCGGCATGGCCACCATTGCCGGAACGGTGATGGTGCTGTATGCCTTCATCCTGGGTGATGTGATACCGGGGGCCATGGGGCATATCCTGACCGCTTCCCTGATCAGCGTCCCGGCCGCCGTCACCGTTGCCAAGGTAATGATTCCCGAAATGTCCCAGCTTACCCGCGGCGAGCTGCATGCTCCGCAAAAGGCCCTGAACAGTATGGACGCGGTGACCCAGGGAACCTTGCAGGGCATGCAGTTGCTGATCAATATTCTGGCCATGCTGGTGGTGCTGGTGGCTCTTGTCCAACTGGTGAATATTTTGCTGGGAACGATACCCTTGTGGCAAGGGCGCCCCGTTACGCTTCAACGCATCTTCGGATATCTGATGTGGCCGATGGTATGGTTAATGGGGGTGCCTTGGGGGGAATCCCTGACCGCAGGTTCCCTGATGGGCACTAAAACCGTATTGAATGAATTTGTCGCCTATCTGGATCTGAGCCGCATGACCAGGGACGCGCTCAGCAGCCACAGCCGGTTGATTATGACCTATGCCCTGTGCGGATTTGCAAACCCGGGCAGTCTGGGGATCATGATCGGAGGGCTGGGTACCATGGCGCCCGAACGTCGCGGAGAGATTGTTTCGTTAGGTCTTCGCTCCATCGTGGCCGGCACTCTGGCCACGTGCATGACCGGTTCAGTGGTTGGGATTCTCGGTTGACGGTGTTTATCCGCCTTCACAAGTTGGCGATATTGGATGTGGCCTTATAGGTCGGAAAGCACCTTTTTTACCAGGTTCCCGTCGGCATTGGCTCCGAAATGCGTCATGATGGGCCGCATGGCCTGCATCTTGTTTTTAAAATCACTAAAATTGATGTTGGCCGCAATCCAGGCTTTGATATCATCCTCGGTGGCCATTTGCGGCAAATAGCTTTCGGCCACTTCGATGAAGCGGTTGACTGGCACGGCGCCGCTTTTTTCCAATACCTCCCTTTCCGATTTGATCAGTTTTTTGATGATTTTCATCACCTCATCATCGTTGATATCTTTCTGGGCTTGGCGACTGAATTCGCCCATGATGACGCGCAAGATGTTTTTTTTATCCTCATCTTTGGCCTTCATGGCGGCGACCAGGTCCTTTTTGATCTGTTCCTGCAAGCTCATGGCAAGGTTCCCTTCCAAATTTATGTTGATGCAAGACGTTCCGTTTTAAATCACATACAAAAAAGGTTATCTTCAAGCCGCTTATTTCCTTTAGCCGTATCATTTGTCAAGGGGTAAAATTTACCTTAACGATGCATAAAAAAGGTGGCAAAGGGATTTACAGCGGTTATGCGCATTGATTTGATATTTTTTTTCAAACATGGTGGTTTCTTCAGCCAGGCCCGCGTTACATGTGACCGCCCGATGTTATACCCGCCCGTTGGGCTTGTCAGGGGTTGCCAATTTCGGTATTTCCATTTAGGGTCATTTCGAGTAAAAGGTTTACGTGGAAGGAAATTGCCTATGCGCTTGTTGTTGATTGAAGATGATCAGAAAATCGCCTCCTTTGTTACCAAAGGATTTAAAGCCGAAGGTTTCGCCGTCGACCATGCCGTGGACGGTCTTCAAGGATTGGATCTGGGGTTGACGGAACCTTACGATGTCATTGTTGCGGATCTGATGCTTCCCAAATTGGACGGGCTTTCAGTGATTGAGAATTTGCGCAAACAGAAAGTGACCGTGCCTGTGATCATTCTCAGCGCCAAAGATTCGGTGGATGATCGCGTAAAGGGGCTTCAAATCGGCAGCGACGATTACCTTCCCAAACCCTTTGCCTTTGCCGAGCTTTTGGCCAGGGTGCAGGCTTTGATGCGGCGGGGAAGCAGTCCAGCCGAATCGACCCAATTAAAAGTGGGGGATTTAAGTTTGGACCTGATTACCCGGGAGGTGTCCCGCGGTGGTCAGCGTATGGATTTACAGCCGTTGGAATACTCTCTGCTTGCCTATTTGATGCGCAATGCCGGAAAAGTGGTGTCCAAAACCATGATCATGGAGCGCGTCTGGGACTATCATTTCGATCCCCAAACCAATGTTGTGGAAGCACGTATCTGCCGGCTCAGGGATAAAATCGACAAGGGGTTTGATACCAAGTTGATTCATACGATCCGCGGCGTGGGTTATGTTCTTCGCCAAGATTAGCAGGTTGCAGCGCACACTGGCGTTTCGGCTGACCCTTTGGTATGCCACGGTTTTCGTGTTTTCGGCTTCCATTGTGTTTTTTCTTTTTTATATGCTGATCACCGCGGTGATCCAACAACGCACCGATGACACCCTTTTAACCCAGCGCAATGAATTCGCTGCTGTTTACAGCTTCCAGGGAATCGGCATGCTTCAGCGCGCAGCCTCGCTTCAAGCCCAGGCGGCCGGAGAGAAGAAGATGTTTTTCCGACTTTTCTATCCAAGCGGTGTGGTTTTCTCCTCTTCAAATATGACTTATTGGAAGGCGATCGGTATTGATCGGAGGGCCGTGGAAACGGTATTAACCAATAACACGCATGTCTATGTGAGCCATCGGCTTCAGCACGACAAATTCAAGGCCCGGGTCATTTATGCCCGCATTGGTGCCGCCATTATGCTCCAAATGGGCTACTCCATGGAGGAAGAGGAACGCCTGCTGCAAGTTTTCAAACAGCTCTTTATGGTGACCATGTCCGCTCTGTTGGTGTTTGCCATAGTGGGCGGCTGGTTTATGGCGCGCAGAGCACTCTCCGGCGTGGCCAGGGTGACCCGCGCCGCCCAGCGGATTTCAGAACAGGATTTGGATACGCGTGTGCCGGTTGGGCGCCGCCACAATGAAATCGATCTTCTGGCCATCACCTTCAACCAGATGCTGGACCGTGTTCAAACCCTGGTCACCGGGATTCGCCAGATGAACGACAACATCGCCCACGACTTGCGCAGTCCCATCACCCGAATCCGGGGGTTGGCCGAAGTGACGCTGACAGGTTGTTCAAGCGAGGATGATTATCAGCAGATGACGGCCAGTACCATTGAAGAGTGTGATCGGTTGCTGGATATGATCAATACCATGTTGACGATTTCCCGAACCGAGGCCGGTGTGAATCCGGTTGATCGTACGGTCGTTGATCTGGCCGCCCTGACAAAGGATGCCTGTGAACTGTTCCGGCCCTTGGCGGAAGACAAATCCCTGGTGTTGGATCAAAAGGTGCGTGACCATACAAAAGTCCGCGGTGATCAGCGCATGCTGCAGCGCATGGTGGCCAACTTGATCGATAATGCCGTCAAGTACACCCGGCCGGGCGGCCGTATCTCGGTGGCATTGATCTCCTGCAAGGATAGCCGGGTTCAACTGACCATATCGGATACCGGCCCGGGCATCCGGCCGGAAGATCAACCCAGGATTTTTGATCGTTTTTTTCGTGGCGACCAGAGCCGTACCCAGGGCGGTTCCGGTTTGGGACTCAGTCTGGTTCAGGCTATCGTTCGGTCCCATGGCGGACGGATTCAGGTCCAAAGCGCGCCTCAAGAAGGCAGCACTTTCACTGTCACCCTGCCGGCTGCCTCAGGGCTCGGGTAGCAGTAAGTTTTAACGTTGGGGTAAACAATGCGATATCGTGACGGATATCATGTAAGCGGCCGGTATTGGCAGTCCCATGGGGCTGTTTATTACCAAATGGTAATTGTTGAATCATCTTAGCGTTATCTGTGTGGATTATAGTTGTTTACATAAATATGAAAAACTCGTAATTCAGGAGGAATAAATATGGTCAAAGTCACACGCTACGCAATGGTCTTCTTATTGGGTGTCGTTTTGTTCACCGGTGGTAGCTGGCGGGCGGCACTGGCCCGCGCCGGCGATATCGCCATGGTGCCGGCGAATTTCTCCGAACTCGCCGAAAAGGTTAAGCCAGGTGTGGTGAATATCAGCACCGAGCGCATCATCAAGGGCGGTGGCCGCGTCTTCCGGCATTTTTTCGGTGAACCTTTCGGCGATCGTCAAAATCCTTTTGATGATTTTTTTGGCCCTTTTTACAATCAGCCCGGCCGTGAGCATAAAGAGCGCAGCCTGGGATCGGGTTTCATTATTGATAAAGAGGGTTACATCGTCACCAACAATCATGTCGTGGCCGAGGCTGATGAAATCAAGGTCAAACTCTCCAACGGCAAAGAGTATGCCGCCGAAGTGGTGGGGCGGGATTCAAAGACCGATGTGGCCTTGATCAAGATAAAAGGCGCCGATGATTTGACGCCCCTCTCACTGGGCAATTCCGAGCAGCTCAAGGTGGGGACCTGGGTGGTCGCCATCGGCAGCCCTTTTGGTTTGGAACAGACGGTCACCCAAGGTATTGTAAGCGGTAAAGGCCGCAGCATCGGCGCAGGCCCCTATGATGATTTTAT
>JBFFHG010000348.1:0-4874 GCA_041557055.1 Desulfosarcinaceae bacterium | reverse complement strand
GGTTGAAAACCACCTTGGGTTCACCGGGGATGGGCTGGTAATTCACCGCGCCGTCACCCATCACCATGGTGTGACGACTGTGGCTGTGCTCGAAAAAATAGAAGATGCCCGCCTCTTCCAGCAACCGGTTGATAAAATTCAGGTCGGATTCGCGATACTGGACACAGTACGCCTGTTGGGGATAGTTGCCCTGCAGCCGGAACTCAAACAAATCACCGGTCACCCCGGCGTCCTCCAGAACCTCCTTGACAATATCCGGCACTGTTTTTTGCTGAAATATCCGGCAATCGCGGCGCAACGTCAGCAGCCAGACCTGGGGGACAATACGGGCCTGGTAAAGATAGAAACGTCCGGTGGTCCCGGTTTGGATGAATTTGGCGACCATTCCCTGAAAATGGCGTTCCTCGTTTTCACCTTGAATGGTCAATGTGCCGGACTTGCCCACCATATTGTCAAAAGGCATCTCCTCTTCGGAAGCCAGGGTTAAATCCACCTCAAAAAACGTGGAGATCCGCTCACGGGCCATAAATTCGACCACCAGCAGATGGTTGCCGCCGATCTCACATAAAAACCGGGAAGTATTTGCCATATCGAATCGGGCCATCTTATTCTCCGAATTCAATTTTGAAGGTGCCCTCTTCAGCAATGTCCAGGGTGACCCGGGAGGGCAGTTGGCTCTCGCTCATGCAGGCCAGAATTTCCTGGGACATGCGCGGCATGATGGTGCCGTTCATGATGTGATCGATATTGCGGGCGCCGGTCTCCACTTCGGTGCACCGGGCGCAAATCTGTTCGATGACGGCATCGCTATAGGTCAACTTTATCTTGTGGGTGCTCTCCATGCGCCGGGCCAGTTTATTCATTTTCAGCACGACAATATCTTTGAGAATATTCTGGGGCAGGGTCAGGAAAGGCACCACGTTCATGCGGGCCAGCAGGGCCGGTTTGAAGTGGTTGCTCAGTACGGGTCTGATGGCGCTGGAGACAACCTCCAAGTCGGGGCGGTCCTCACCCGCGCACATTTCGGTAATAATATCAGTGGCCAGGTTGCTGGTCAGAAAGATCACCGAATTTTTGAAATCGATATCGCGCCCTTCGCCGTCGGCCATCATGCCTTTGTCAAAAACCTGATAGAAAAGGTTCATCACCTCCGGATGGCCTTTTTCCACCTCGTCGATGAGAACCACCGAATAGGGGCGCTGGCGCACGGCTTCGGTCAGCACACCGCCTTCACCATAGCCCACATAACCCGGCGGCGAACCGATCAACCGGCTCACGGTGTGTTTTTCCTGGAACTCGCTCATATTGATGGTCACCATGAAATTTTCGCCGCCAAAGAGCATATCGGCAACCGCCAGCCCTGTTTCGGTCTTGCCGACACCGCTGGGCCCTGCCAGTAAAAACACCCCCAGGGGTTGGTTGGGATCTTTGATGCCGGATTTGGCGGCCTTGATCCCCTGGGTAATCATGGCCAGCCCCTGATCCTGCCCCTTGATGCGCTTTTGCAGATCACCTTCCAGGTTGATAATATTGCGCGCCTGATCACGCATCACCCGGCCCAGGGGAATACCGGTCCAGTCCGATACCACCTTGGCCACCACATCCGGGTCGACCTCGGTACGCACCAGCGCATTTTCGCCTTGAACTTGGGCCAATCCGCCCCCGGCCGCATTCAGATCGGCCTGGATCTCATTCTCGGATCGGGCGGTCTCCCGGGCCGTTCCAAGCTTGGCGTCCACCAGCTCTTTGCGCAGATCAACCACCTTCCGGGCCAGGGCCTGCTCCTTGAGCCAATGCGCCTTGAGGGCCTCCACAGCCTTGCCAATGGTCTGCAATTCAGTTTGCAGCCGGGCCTCCCGTTCGGTATCCACGGCAATGCCGTGAATCTTGTCGCGCTCGATGGCGTTGAGTTCGCGCGCCACGGCCTGCATGCGCCGCTCCTTATCCTCGATGGCGTCGGGTTTGGCGGTCAGCAAGATCTTGACGCGGGCCGCTGCCGTGTCCAGCAGGTCCACGGCTTTATCCGGCAACTGACGCCCGGAAATATAGCGGCTGGAAAGCTCGGCGGCGGCTTCGATGGCGTCATCGCGAATCACCACGTGATGGGCATCTTCATACTTGATCTTCAAACCCCGCAAAATCAGTTTGGCCGTATCTTCCGAAGGCTCGTCCAGCTTCACCAGTTGGAAGCGCCGCGCCAGGGCGGCATCCTTTTCAAAATACTTCTTGTACTCCGACCAGGTGGTGGCGGCCACGGTGCGCAGTTCGCCGCGGGCCAGGGCCGGTTTGAGAAGATTGGCCGCATCGCTCATACCTGCCGACCCGCCGGCGCCGATCAGGGTATGGGCTTCATCGATGAATAGAATAATGGGTTTTTCCGAAGACTTGATTTCGTTGATGACCGATTTGAGCCGGTTTTCAAATTCCCCCTTCATGCCCGCACCGGCCTGCAACAACCCCATGTCAAGGCCGATGATGGAAACATCGCGCAGCATATCCGGCACATCGCCCTCCACGATACGAAGGGCCAACCCCTCCACGACAGCGGTTTTACCGACACCGGCCTCCCCCACCACAATGGGATTGTTCTTCCGGCGACGGGCCAGAATGTCCACCATTTGCCGAATTTCGTTGTCGCGTCCAAACACCGGATCGATTTTGCCTTCTGCGGCCTTGGCCGTAAAATCTTCACAAAAACGGGTCAGGGCGGTGGTTCCCGCGGGCGGGGGGGCTTCGCCTTCAACCGTCGATTCCCTGACCGCCTTTTCAACCGAACCCTTGACAATGTCCCAAAATGCGCTGAGCAGGGCATCCCGGCTGATGACGTTGAGCCGGTCGAGATAACTTCCGGCCCCCAATTGCCGGGACCGGCTCAAGAAGGCCACCAGCATGGCGCCCGACCGCACCCGGGCCTCCTCCAGATCCACCGAAGCTGTCAGCCAGGCCTCCTGAACCCACTCCATCAGCAAGGGCGAAAAAACCGGTTTGCCGGCATTGCCGGTTTTCAGCTCCTCCAGGCTCTGCTCCACGTTTTTTTGCAATTTTCCGGGGTCCACTTCAAAATGGCGCAGTATCAGCGCCAGGTCGGCTTGAGGATTTTCCAGCAGTTTAACCAGCAGATGCTCAACGGTGACCTCGTAATGGGTCCTGGAGACACACAAGCCGGCGGCGCCTTCCAGGGCACTGGTGCAATGACTATTTAAACGACGGAGCAATGATTTGATATCGACGTTGAGCATTTTGATCCTCCTAACCTTGAAACGTTATATCAACAAACATATGTTTTAAATCAAAAGTGAGCGATTGCCATGATTGAGCGCCCGCTATGCCCTGTTCACCGTAAACCGTGTATGCACCTCACCCAGACTCTCTTCCGAAAACACCCAGGTAGTGACGCCCAGAACCGATCGAATCGGATCTCCAAGGCACACGGTTTCAGCTTGATTGGCGGCCAGAATCAACGCCACTTCATATTCAAAGGGCTCTGTAATATAGAGCTCCGTCAGAGCCGTCAGTTTGGCGTGCCCCGGGTTCCCCGGTGTAAAACGCAAAAAATCAGCCTGGTTCAGCGGGCCTATCTGAATTCTGAATTTCCCCATACGGTCTTCGACCTCTTCGCCAACATGGGCGTCCGAGCCCAAGGTACAGCCCGACATGCCCATTCTTAAACGTTGGGGTTCGGGTATCTTGGCCATGCGCAGAATGCAGGGCACAATTTGCAGGGGCACATCGTCGATGGCGTCGCGCAGCATGGTGATCAGACCGGTGGTGGAATGGGGCAACTGGGTGAACAAACCGATGTAGCGCAACAATCCCTTGGCATCCGGGATATTTCGGCGCAGTTTGGGATCCCCTATTCCCAACAAACAGAAGAGCCGCTCCATATGCTGCTCATTGCGCTCTTCGGCCACCTGAAAAAAAAGCCGGTATTTCTGCCAGGCCTTAAACAGCAGTTCGTAAAGGCGATGATTGATGATATCCAGAAAATCACGGGAGACAGATTCATCCTGACTGGCCTCATCAATCAGGTCTTCGGTGTAAAACGTGGGCAACGGTGAAGATGATCCATACAGACCGAAAAAGGTTGCCGTAATATTGTAGCGGGTCTCTTCTTCAGTCCGAACGGCATCGATTTTTGCAATGTCGGCGGCCGGAAAAGCCAGGTTCAGCGCCGGCCGCACACGGATATGATCCCCCTGGGAAGAACCGGCCTCGGTTGCCCGGGTTCCAAATCGACGCAGCAATCGCACGGCCTGAAAAAAGGCGTAATCCCATCCCCTGGAAAGCAGATCTTCGTTTATTGCCCGTGGACCAGACACACTCAGATCAGCGGCTGGTCCCCGATGCGCGCCGGCCATTGATAAACCTCTCCCTTAAGTATTTCCTTCAGCATCAGTTGGGTAAATGTATTCATGGATGCATAGGACCCGAAAAAATGTTCCAATACTGAGCCGAAGAGATATAGATCGCCCTCTCCCGCGAAATGATCCTGGCGGACATCAAGCTGGATTTCACGCCCTCTCATGATGACCCGGTCCACCAGCCGATTGGCGGATCGGGTGGTAACATCCCGGATAGCGGCAATCCGCTTCTGATTGGCCAAAAATGCAGGGCGATCACGGTTCTCTTCAAAATTATAGAGTTCCAGCACGGCCTTTAAATTCTCCGCCTTGGCTAACGATTGATAATTCAGGCACAGGTGCGAGATCAACTTCCATAGCATATTCCCTCCCAGGGGGGGCAATATGGAAGAGGTCGGCGGCCGTATGTTCTTAAAATCCACGAACTCCGGCGTACTGCTGGTGGGATGGCAAATATCTCCGATGCGCAACCCTTCGGGAAGTAAACCGTTGGTGCATTGCAGTTGCATGGAG
>JBFFHG010000347.1:0-4892 GCA_041557055.1 Desulfosarcinaceae bacterium | reverse complement strand
CGGAATTCAGCCCCAGGCCATCGTGTTGGAACCTGTCGGCCGAAATACGGCGCCGGCCATTGCCGTGGCCGGCCTGATGGCCAAATCCAACAATAACGATTCGGTTTTGCTGGTGCTTCCGGCGGATCATCATATTCAGGATCATCAGGGGTTGGTGCGAACCGTGACGCAGGGGGCCCATTATGCCCGCCTGGGCAAGCTGGTCACCTTTGGCGTGGTGCCCCAGACGCCGGAAACCGGCTACGGCTATATTCACAAGGGAAAAACAATGACCGGGGAGGGGGCCAGGGAACATCCGCCGGTGTGGCGGATCGATCAGTTTGTTGAAAAGCCCGATCTGAAGACCGCCCAATCCTATCTTGCTTCCGGTGATTATTGCTGGAACAGCGGGATGTTTATTTTCAGGGCGGATCGCCTGCTGGAGGAGTTGCAGGTTCAGGCGCCGGAAATCGTATCCGCTTGCCAACAGGCCGTTGCCAAAGGTAAAAGTGATCTTGATTTTTATAGGTTGGACAGGGCGGCCTTTGCGGCCTGCCCTTCAGATTCCATTGATTACGCCGTGATGGAAAGAACCGAAGCCGGTGTGATGGTTGCCCTGGATAGCGCCTGGAACGATTTGGGATCATGGGAGGCGCTTTGGCAGGCAGGTCAAAAAGACGGCGATCAGAATGTGGTCAATGGCGATGTGTGCCTTCAGGATGTCAAGAACTCATTTGTGCACGCGTCCAGCCGGCTGGTCACCGCTGTTGGCCTTAGCGACCATGTGGTGGTGGAGACCAAAGATGCGGTTTTTGTGGCCCCGCGGCACCATGTCCAGCAGGTCAAGGCCCTGGTGGACCATTTGAAGAGTCAAAAACGCGAGGAGGCCTATTGCCATAAGAGAGTTTACCGGCCCTGGGGCAATTACGAAAATGTGGATGTGTCCGAGCGTTTTCAAGTCAAACGAATTACGGTCAAACCCAATGCCATCCTTTCCAGCCAGAAACATTATCACCGCGCCGAGCACTGGGTGGTGGTCAAGGGAACGGCCCGCGTGACCCGGGGCCAGGAGGTGTTCATTCTAAAGGAGGATGAATCGACCTATATTCCCTTGGGTACCGTCCATCGCCTGGAAAATCCCGGCAAAATCCCCCTGGAGTTGATCGAGGTGCAGTCGGGAAGCTACCTGGGTGAAGACGACATCGAACGCTTCGACGATGTTTACGGCCGGCACACAGATTGAGAGAGAATGATGAAAAACATTTTAGTTACCGGCGGAGCCGGATTTATCGGTTCCAATTTTATCCGCAATAGCCTGGAACGGCATCCGCAATGGCGCATTGTCAACCTGGACGCCCTGACGTATGCGGGCAATGCCGCGAATCTGGAGGATGTGTCCCGCCAAATGCCCGAACGCTATCGGCTGGTTCATGGGGATATCGGGGACACGGCGTTACTTGAACGCATTCTTAAGGAGGAGAAACCGGCGGGCGTTTTTCACTTTGCGGCCGAATCCCATGTGGACAGGTCCATTCTCGGCCCAATGGCTTTTGTGGAGACCAATGTCGCCGGCACCTGCCGTTTGCTGACGGTTTGCCACAAGATGTGGGAGCAATGGGGACGGCCGGGCGATTTCCGTTTCGTGCATGTCTCCACCGATGAGGTGTACGGCAGTTTGGGCAAAAGCGGTGCTTTTACCGAGACGACCCCGTATGATCCCTCCAGTCCCTATTCCGCTTCCAAGGCGGCCTCGGACCATTTTGTACGGGCGTGGCACCGCACCTATGGTTTTCCGGCTATGGTGACCAATTGCTCCAACAATTACGGGCCTTATCAATTTCCGGAGAAGTTGATTCCGTTGATGATTCTCAATTTGATCGAGGAGAAGGAGTTGCCGGTGTACGGGGACGGTGGCAATGTGCGGGACTGGCTCTATGTCATTGATCATTGCGAGGCCCTGGCCGTTGTGTTTGAGAAGGGAGTGCCCGGTGAGACTTACAATATCGGCGGCGGTGCGGAACGCAAAAATTTGGATGTGGTTCATCAGTTATGCGCCCTTTTGGATGACCGCCTGGGGCGCAAGGGCAGCGGCCGGAGCGAGCGGCTCATCCGGTTTGTGGCCGACCGCCCCGGCCATGACCGGCGCTACGCCATCAATGCCGATAAAATAAAAAGAGAGCTGGGGTGGCAACCGCGGTTTGACTTTGAAACCGCCCTGGCCCGCACGGTTGACTGGTATCTGGAAAACCGGCCCTGGATAGAGTATGTGCGCAGCGGCGAGTATCGTAAATGGATTGAAGCCAATTACGATCAGAGGGTCGGATAAACAAGGCGTAAAGATTCAGCACTCAAAGGTTGATGGGTTGACACCCGACGTTCGGGCATGGCCCGTTGCGGAGGGGGTGATTCGCTTTTCAGCCTGAACCTTGAACTATTTATAAGGAGGCCGAAGATTTGAAGGGTATCATACTTGCCGGCGGCAGCGGGACGCGGCTCTATCCCATTACACGGGTGGTGAGCAAGCAGTTGCTGCCGGTTTACGACAAACCCATGATTTATTATCCTCTGTCCGTGCTTATGCTGGCAGGGGTTCGTGAAATATTGGTGATCTCAACACCCGAAGATCTGCCGAAGTTCGAAGCCCTGATGGGAGACGGCAGTCAGTGGGGCTTGTCTTTTTCCTATTCTGAACAGCCCCGGCCCGAAGGTATCGCCCAGGCGTTTGTGATCGGCCGATCATTCATCGGCAATGATCGGGTGAGCCTGATCCTGGGGGATAATATCTTTTACGGGCACGGGTTGACCGAAACAATGTTTGCAGCCATGGAACGGGAGCAGGGGGCCACGGTGTTCGGTTACTGGGTGAAGAATCCCCAACGATACGGCGTGGTCTCATTTGGCCAGGACGGCAAGGCTGTCGACATTCAGGAAAAACCGGAAAAACCGCCCTCCAACTGGGCCGTCACCGGCCTTTACTTTTATGATCGGCAGGTGATCGATATCGCCGCCCATCTCAAACCATCGCCTCGGGGTGAGTTGGAGATCACGGATGTCAATCGCACCTATCTGAAACGGGAGCAGCTTTATGTGGAAAAACTGGGCCGCGGTATTGCCTGGCTGGACACCGGAACCCACGAGAGCATGATGCGCGCCAGCAGTTTTATCCAAGTCATTGAGCAACGCCAGGGGCTTAAAGTCGCCTGCATAGAGGAGATCGCTTTCCATATGGGATACATAGACGCCGAGCAGGTGCTTCGCCTGGCTCAGCCTTTGCGCAATGGATACGGGCAGTATCTCGTCGATATGATCGCTTACGAAGGGAAGATGCCATGAAAGTACTTCCCACCGAGCTTGAAGGCGTAATGATTATCGAACCTGAGGTGTTCGGAGATAAGCGGGGTTTCTTTCTGGAGAGTTTTCAGCGGCAGCGCTATAAAGATGCCGGCATTGACGCCGATTTCATCCAGGACAACATCTCTTTTTCCGTGCGTCACACCTTGCGCGGATTGCATTTTCAATATCCCAAAGGCCAGGCCAAACTGGTTCAGGTTCTTGAGGGTGAGATCTATGATGTGGCCGTTGACATCCGGCGCGGTTCCCCCACTTTTGGCCGTTGGACAAGTGTTACGCTCTCCGGTGAGAATCACCGTCAGTTTTTCCTGCCGTCGGGATTTGCCCACGGATTTTGCGTGATGAGTGAAACAGCCCTGTTTATGTATAAATGCAGCGAGTATTATGCGCCGCAATGCGAGGGGGGCATTTGCTGGAATGATCCGGACCTGGCGATCCCCTGGCCGGTCCGCGATCCGATTCTTTCCCAACGCGATGGCGCCTTTGCGCTGTTGAGCGCAATTGACCCCAGTCGGTTGCCGGGTTATTGAGGTGATATGAAAGTCCTGATTGCCGGTCACAGGGGTCAGTTGGGTATCGATCTGATGCTATGCGCCACGCAACGCGGCATCGATGTGATCGGCGCTGATTTGCCTGATCATGATATAACGGCCATGGCCAGTGTGGATCGGCTCTTTGCCGATGCCGGTTCCGTGGATGCGGTTATCAACGCCGCAGCTTATACCGCCGTGGATCGGGCCGAGTCCGATTCCGACAGGCAAGCCGCCTATGCCGTCAATCGTGACGGCGCCGCCCATTTAGCTTTGGCCTGCAATCAGCGCAAGATCCCTTTGATTCATATCTCCACCGACTATGTCTTTGGCGGACTTCAGACCCGGCCCTACCGGCCTGCCGATCCCATAGACCCCCGGGGCGTTTATGCCCAAAGCAAAGCCGCCGGCGAAGAGGCCGTGCGCCGTCATCTGGACCAGCATGTCATTGTGCGCATATCCTGGCTGTTCGGGGTGCATGGTAACAACTTTGTCAAAACCATGCTGCGGTTGGGCAGGGAGAGAGAAACAATCCGGGTGGTGGATGATCAAATCGGGTCTCCTACTTATGCCGGGGATCTGGCGCAGGCCCTTTTATCGGTCGCCGAGCAGATTCATGGCGGATTGGCGCGCTGGGGAACATATCATTACTGCAATCAGGGGGCTTTGACCTGGTATGCTTTTACGCGTAAAATACTGGCACTGGCCCGCATCCATGAAAAATTAGCCGTGCAGAACGTGGTCTCCATTCTCACCGCCAATTTCCCCACGCCGGCACCACGTCCGCACTATTCGGTTCTGGATTGCAGCAGTTTCGACCAAGCCTTTGGCATTCCCCGCAGATCATGGGATGCAGCCTTGAAAGAGATGCTGGGGACCCTCTATTCGTCCAATCACAGCTAAGGGCTCGCGCAAAAATAACTTCACATTTTATCCGCCGATGCATCCCCTTCGGCGATGTTGAAAACGGAGGACGCATCGGTGTTTGGCGGTGTTGAAAAAGATCGGAATATACCGGATATTCCTAACCTT
>JBFFHG010000346.1:0-4896 GCA_041557055.1 Desulfosarcinaceae bacterium | reverse complement strand
GCCGCAGCGACCACGTCAAACACTAAAAACCAATCATCAGCGTCATGGCAAACCGAGTATTTATCCGGTTTGAACAATAAATTCTCCAGATCTTTCAATAAATATTGATTTTCATCAATCTGCGGCCCCAGGGATGACCGAAAACTCCTTAAATCCAGTCGATTCAATAATTCCTCACCATATGATACCGGTGTGTATTTTTCTTTACTCTTTCTTGGTGAGGATTGAAGCAGTGCCAGAGTCTCACAAATCACATAGTCACCGGCAATCGTGTGGTTATATCCCTCTTCCTTTATTTTCTCTTGTTGCCGTTTTGTTATATAATCACTGCAATTATCGACTGTACCGCCGGATTCAAAAGTTAAAGGCGTTTTTTTCTGATCCATTTCCCCATCAATATTATCGTACGTTTGAGAGAGCGTATTATTAAAAATATGGTCGTTTTGGGAATAACTCTTTGTAATGCTGCAACCAATATTAGTAATGGATAGAGCTAAAATAATAAAAATCCAGATAAATTTGAAGTGGATACTCATTTGATTAGTGCCTCCAACAAATCAGCTTCTTTATTTCTTCTTGTACAATAATTGTCACCAAAGTTTCTTAGAACACTTGACGTCTTATTCCAGTCTTGAGCAGTCACTGCTTTCCAAAATACAGGAGTTCTTAAGTTAAGATTTGTTCCATATTGAAAAGCCACTGAAGTTATAACCGTCTGAATTTTCGATGGAAGACTTGAAAAATCGATTCCATTTTTATTGTTCGGAGCATTGTTGTAACTCTTTTTCAACTTCTCTATCATGCTTTTTCTCACGGCTTTATCGATCAATTCAGCTTCTGCAGCAGTAATGGACAATTGGTTTTTATCTAAAAAGGATTTCGCTTCTCCTTTCTTCTTTCCCAGATAAGGTTCAAATTTTTTTATTAGTTTTGTAGGCAATCCCAAGTTTAACAAATCCTTTTTATTGCGCGCCCCCAAATCAAAACCACTCGCAATCGTTGCGCCACTTTCACTTTCTTTGGGCGTTGGAACATACGCTTTGGTTTGTTTTCTTCCCTCAAGAGTTTCGATAAAACTCCAGTCAATTTGTTTTGTTGACGAACAAGCTACCTCTTTTGAATCAATACATTTATTCAGCGCCCGGATCATCCTGCCATTCGGGTCCACCCGGCCATCCGGACGAATCATTTTCAGAATGTACTTTTGAAATCCGACAATCTGCCTGGTTGTTTTCGGGCCGGCGACACCGTCACTTATCAGTTGCATGGGGTGCCAGGGTATTTGATGCTGATTGAGCAATTGCTGAACAACTCTGACGTCATTTTTTCGATTAATGCCTCGATTTCCGACTGAAGCAATTATTCCCTGCATTGCGTAGCCTCCTTCTTGCATAATACAATACTTACAAAAGGTGTTAAGACAATTTGAAAAATTCCATAAATTATCAGTTACTTAAGAATGGAAAAGAATAAGAACTTGCTTTTTGAGAGGTCGAGTATGCCAGCCCGGAGCTTGTGTGTCAATACCGTTATCAATACAGCATGTTGTGCAGAGTGACAATGGACAGGGGGAAGTTCCCTATGGCCACTCACCCAATTAGGTTTCGTAACCCGCAAAGGCCTTTCCGAGTTACGAAACCAATAATGATCCCTTTTGTTAATTGTATGGGCTGATTCTATCTACACCGGCTTGGTACGATTAACCCGCCGTTTTTTCAGATTGTTTGACCTGTGCAGCTTATTTTGAGAGTTGCCCCTTATCAACCCGCCACATTGATGCCATATAATGCCCCTACCTGTTTTTTAAGCCCGGCGGTGCGAAGGCCCGCTCCGAATACCACCACACAACAGCCGTGGAGGCGGCGAACACCAGGCTGTAAACGATATAGCACAGGATCTGCTTAAGTTCCGGTCCGGTGAAAATTCCGGCCAGCACGGCCTTGTCGCCTGCCAAGCCCGCCAGGAAATCCAGGAATATACGGTAGCAGAGATACACCAGCGCGGAGGTCAGCGCCGGCCGGTACAGGCTCTTGGCCGCGTTGACCCACTTGTAGGTATCCACCGGCGCTGCATCGGCCTTGACCGAAGCCACCAGGCCCTCCCATGATCCCTGCTGGCCGACCGCCTCCATTTTCAGCCGGATCAAATTCTCCTCGTGCTTCCACTGTTCGCGTTGAAACGCCTGTTCCTGTCTGGTCCGGAAATACTTTACGCCCTGGCCGATGGCGGATCCGACCAAACCGAACACCCCGCCGCCGGCGGCCGAGGCCACGCCGCCGAATATATTGCCCCAATCCATCACGACACCTCACGGTCTGATCTCGAAATGACCAAGATCATTGAATTTGTTGTCCGTCAAAATCATGTCCGAATCCCAATCCCCGCCCCATCGCAGATCGATTCCCATAGAGAGCCCGATGGCCTTGATGATGCCCGCGTAGTAATACCATCGCGGCAGGTCGTTCCAGTCGATGGGATAGGGCGCCCAATCCACACCGTCCGAGGGCGTGTGGTTGTGCACGCTGTCGCCGCCCTTTTTCTTTGAGCGCCCGATTTCGTACAGGTGCTGCTGCCGCGCAATGCTGCGATGCCCGGAAATGATCTTGATATCGATATGCTCGATGGCCGCCTTGAATACTTCGATCAACGGCGGCGCACAGGTGTGCAACTGCGCGGTTGACGATGCCCCGAACTCCGGCATGGTTCACCTTCCTTTCTTGTCTTGCGGCGCTGATCATGATTCAGTCACTTTCTTCAAGTGCATATCGATGATTTTGTTGACGCCTTTTTTGATTTCGTCCAACTGGTTTTTAACATCTTCGATGTCTTGCCGGCGCTGGGCCTGGCAGTCGATGCGGCACTCTTTGCATTGCACCGTGGACATATAGATCGGCGCTCCGTCATCGCGGTACAGGCGCGCCGAGAGCTGGTTCTTGACGGTCTGCATGGCGGTGTCCAACTTGTTGGATTTCGCCTCAATCGTCCGGATCTTGGTCAGATACATGCCGATCGACACCCCCAATCCAACCACCGAACAGATACCCGAAAACAGCAACAGCACCTTGGACAGCATGTCAAGCGCCGGCATCGTCCCCCCTTTGGTACCCAATGGAAAATTTTTGCGGCCGACGCCGGATGGTGATCAGCACAATCAGGGCAAACCGCTTTCTTTTTTGACGGCCGCCGCCATGTCGAACACGGCTGTCGATTTGCCTGTTCCGTGGGCGCCGCTGAAGGCGATGATCTCAGTCATGGAACTCCCTTTTGGAAAATATGTGCCACCCGTGGCGTCATGATTAATGCCATGCGTTCAACCCCTGATTGTCATTCTGGGGGTATGGGGGATTTTCTCTTTGTACTCTTCGACCACTTCAACAAGCCGAACGAGGGCCGGGTCCGGTTTGGGTGATCCGGTCACGCTCATGTTGTTTCTGAACGACTCGATGGCCTGCTGGTTGCCTTCAAGCAGGCCCAAAGATTTCAACCGCAATTCCAGATCCCAGTGATCGAGGCATTTGCCGATTTTGTCCTTGGGTTTCAACGGCTCGCCGGCCGGCGTTACCAGCAGCTCCACCCATGCCGGACACCCGTTTTCACCATCCCACGGACGGCAGGGGCACCCTGATTTTTCATACGGTTTCAAACCCCGGATGCAGGGCGGCCCATTTCTTTTTCCCATGATTGAAAACTCCTTCGCTTAATTTTTTATTGCCGCAATTACTTCTTGATAATAGGGCGCAGAATTTGCGCCGGTGGCACCATCGCCCGCATAGCCGGTATTGCCTGCCCCGGCCAGTCCCGTGCTGCCAGTCCCTCCGCTGCCCGTGGCCCCTGTTCCATTGGCGGTGTAGCCGATCTGATCCGATGTCAGCCAGCTGATACCGGTGATGCCGCCGGCCCCAAATGCGGTTACGGCCGGCATGACCCGTACCAAAGCGCCGGCAGAATTGTATAAATGCAAACCGGGATCGGCGGAATACTGCCATCGCGCGGATTCAAATTGCAACGTTCCGGGTCCATGCGTATGCGGTGGCCCCGTGTGGGCATGGTTGGGGCCGGTATGCGTATGGATAGGGCCGGTGTGCATGTGTGCGCTTTGTGGATTGACACTGCCGCCGGATCCGATGTTGCCGGACGCCGCATAGCAGAGCATGGTGTTGTCTTGCCAATCGGTCTTGCGAGTCCATCCGGTGGGGGCTGAGTTTTGTCCGAATATCATCACGCTTCCGGATGGGATTACCGCATTGATGTCGTTTTGCAAGGCGCTGTCGGCATTGGCCCTGGTCAGGGCTTCGGCGTCGATATTGCCCTGCAGGGTCGTATCCGCGCCGGCCCGTGCCGATGCCTCATCCATGACGGCCTGGGCGTTGGCTGCGATGGATGTCTCCCATCCATTGGCCTGGGCGTTGGAAAGATGCTTTTCCCTGACCGCATCCGTATCCGCCGGGTCGAGCTGCCTGGCTTCATGGTCGGCCAGGTCCTGCAGCGTGGCCATGGTCAGATCCGGCGCGATTTCGATGACCGCCGAGCCGCCGTTGGTCACCTGCAGCACCAGGCGTACGTAAATTTCTTTTTCGCTGCCGGATCCCGGCGCCGGTTTTTCGGTCAGGGGATAGAGCGCCACGGCGATCATGTCGCCGGCGGCATCGAATACGCCGGCCTCGCGGATGGTCCAGCCGCCCACGCCGGCCGGAATCAAGGCTTCTATGACAATCTGGTCAAGCTTGGTGGGGTCCACATAGACCCGGTTGACGGCGCCGCGCCAGGTTTCGTTGACCAGGGCCGTCTGATTTTCGTCCAGCGTATAAAAATCCCCGCCGCCGTCGCCCACGGCGAACTCGGTAAGGGTCACCGGGTCGCCGCCGCCCAGCGCCGCCGCGAATTTGGTCTGCCCCG
>JBFFHG010000345.1:0-4896 GCA_041557055.1 Desulfosarcinaceae bacterium | reverse complement strand
CGCCCTGGGGGGTGTTGGGATGCACCTTGATACCGCCGCCATAACTTTCAACCATGGCTTTGACACTGGCCAAGCCCAACCCCGTACCCTTATCCGCCGGTTTGGTTGTAAAATCTGGTTGAAAAATCTGGGGCAAATTTTCCGGTGTAATACCAGCGCCGGTATCGGAAACCGCCATGCAGGCGTTCCCGTTCTCGGCATAGGTTTTAATGGTCAAGATTTTGGGACGGCAGCCGTCCAGGGCGTCCAGAGCGTTGTTCACCAAATTGTCCACAATCTGTTTTATATGCAGCGGGTTGGCCCAAACCGGGGGAAGATCCTCATCCAAATGGATTTGTTTTTCAACGCCGTATTTATAGGTCTCATTGACTTCAAAAAATAACAGCTCATTGCGGATAACCTGATTGAGATGGGTCCATTCATTGTCAAACTGGGCGGTACTCTTTGCGTGGCAAAGAATACCCGATACGATACGGGTCAGGTTATCCGCGGCGTTTCCTATGAGATCAAGGTGTCTTTCAACGGCCTCAAAATTGTTTTTATCACGCGAAAGGGCTAATCTGGTCAACTTTAAATGGCCGATAACCGCCTGCAGCGGCGCGTTAAGATTATGCACGATCTGTGATGCATAACGCCCCAACTCGGCTTGCCGTTCAATGGCCAGCAGTTGCTCGGTGCGCTCTTTGACCCGTCGTTCCAACAGGCGGTTCTGCTCGGCCAGTTGGTCCTGAAGATCACGCCTCTCCTTATTAATGAGCCATGTGTCCATGGCCTGGCGAATGGTTAAAACCAGTTCGCGTTCGTCATAGGGCTTGGTAATATAGCGATAGATCTGACCGATATGGATGGCCTCCAATATGGGATCGATATCTGTCACGCCGGACAAGACAATACGCATGGTTTCCGGATGATCTTTCTGGATGCTTTTCAACAACGTAAGTCCATCCACCTGGGGCATCTTCAAATCCGATACAATCACTTGCACCGGGGTCTTTTTTATAATATCAATCGCTTGAGATCCACCGGAAGCAAACAGGGCTTCATAGGGTTCATGACGCACCACGCGCTTAATGGCTTTAAGAATCCGGGGCTCGTCGTCCACGAACATCACAACGGGTTTTAACTCTTCTTCTTTTTTCATTTTCATCGGATTCTTTTTAAAGTTTGGATTTACCCATCTTTGGCCAAAGAAATGGAGTCAATATGATGAACCAGTCGGGTTGCGGCCTGCCGCACACGGGAATGGGGATCGTTCACCAGCAATCGCAGCTTGGATAGAAACGCTTTGAGACGGGTCCGATCGACTATCTGCAACCGAATCAGGGCCAACTCGCGAATACGCGCGTCAGGATCATCCAGACAATGTTCATAGACAGGCAGTTCCTTGGCCGGATCGGATACGCCGTGCAACACCACCAGAGCGTCGTAACGCAAATCGGAATCGCTGTGATGCAAATAGGTTCTGCAAATCTGGGCCGCATGGTCTTGCCGGGATGGAAAATGACTTAAATTATAGAGAATGCTGCGCTGCTGCTCTTTGGACCCTTTTTGCAGCCGCCGGGCCAACATGACAAAAAGACTCTCATCACGCAAATTGGAAAGAGCGTTTACAGCGGCTTGTTGCACCTCTATATCTTCATCTGAAAGGCAATCTATCAATTCCGGAGCAGCCCTGTGGTTACCCTCCCAACCCAGGGCAAAAGCGGCATTGGCGCGTACAAAAGGCACATCGTCTTCCAAATCCTGCAGCAGTTCCGCCACCAGTCGCTCTTTTTCTTTGAGGGTGGCGCCTTTGACGCTGATCTGGATGGCTGCTGCCTGCCGGGTATTTTCGCTCTGGGTATTATCCCGCATGATGTCCAGCAAAGACCATATCACCCGGGGCTGGGCAATGGTTCCCAGCAGAATCACGATTTTGACCTTCAACGCCTCGTCAGCCACCTGAAATGCTTTAAGCAACAGTTCAATCCCCTGATCTCCATCGCGCAGCAGCTCATCCAGGGTCGTCAAATAGGTGCGCACTTTGGTCAGCAAACGCTCCTGGCCGTCAAAGGGGATGATCTTGTCGGTCATGGCTGTAAACGTGCGCCTCCATTTCAAGGTAATCGTGATCCGCCGCCATCATTAAAACAATGACAACTGCTCCTGAGTCGGTTTCTTCGGCTTGACCTGAGAGGCTATGTGAAGCTTGAGCCGCGCTTCGATATCAGCCACAAAGGGTGACGGCCGTTGCTCCAGGGTTTGACCATAACGGCTGCGTTTCCGGGCCCAGGAAAGAAAAAGCTGTTCGCGGGCGCGGGTCAGGCCAACATAAAACAGCCGACGCTCTTCTTCCAGATCAGCGTCGCTGCCGCCCGGGCGTTGCAGGGGCAGCAAACCATCTTCGCACCCGGCCACAAAAACAACCGGAAACTCCAAACCTTTGGCAGCGTGCAGCGTCATCACGGCCACCTTCTCAACACCGGGTAAATACAGATCCGTATCGTGTTGCAGGGCCACAGAGACGTCAAAGGCCGCTTTGTCCATTCCAAAAGGCTTGGCCAACGCCCTTAACCTGTCCAAATCATCCATTTCGACCTGGGATGCCAATGTGGTTTTTATTACAATATGGCCTAAGGTTTCGGCGGCACTCATCTCCAGGCAATCTTTTTGCAAACGTTCCAACAGATGCACCAGACCCGTCAAGCGTTTCTGCCGCGGAATGGACATTCCGGGAATCGGGAGGCGGTGAGCGGTTTTCAAAGCCGTGGCCAGCGGCAGTCGACGGGCATAGGCCCACTGTTTGAAAATGGACAGGGTCTCCTTGCTGATCCCTGAAACGCTGAGGCCCATAATATGGTTGAGGTCTACATATGTACCTTGATGTGTGACGACCCGGAAAGCGGCCAGTAATTTAATTACGGATGGTTGCAGCAGGGCGCTCCGGTCGGCAACCTGGCAGGGAATACCCGCATCAATCAACTGTCGACCGATTTGCCGGGTCTGGTCTCCGGTGCGACACAGCACTGCAAAGTCTTCAAAGCTGCGCTCCGCTCCAGTTCCGCAGCCTTCCAGTTTATCAAAATCAACACTATGAAACCCTATCCCGCCCACCATCTGTTCAATGGTTTGGCCGATTGCCACCGCCTCGGCCCGGGCCGAAGCCGCTTCCAGTATCGACAGGGTTTGAATCCCTTGAATATTGGAGAAGATGTGGCCTTGATTGCGCCGTTGTTGTCCATGGGCGCCGGCTTTAATCACCTGACAGGCAGAGGTCAGAATGGTCTCTGTGGAGCGGTAGTTGCGGTTGAGCCGAATGACCCGGGTGCCTGAAAAATCAGAGTAAAACTGATTGAAATAACGCACATCCGATCCGCGAAAGCCATAGATCGCCTGGTCCGGGTCGCCGATGACGCAAACCTGGGATTTTGGCCCGGCCAGGGCTCGCAACAGCCGATATTGAGCATAATTGATATCCTGGAACTCATCCACGAAGATATGGCTGAAACGGTTTTGAATTTTGCGGCGCCAGAACCGGTCTTGCGCCAGTATTTGAACCATGCGAAAAAGCAGTCCCTCAAAATCTGTCAGCGCCTGGAGGGTCAGCAACTCTTCATAGGCAGTGTAAACCGCCGTCAACGCAAATCCCTGGAGATCATCCGAAACAGGGCTAAGATCGTCGTTTGGTTGCAGCAACAGTTGCTTGGCCGTAATAATTAAATCCAAAAGCTTTTCAGTTGAGGGGCATTCAATCTCTTTGCGCTCTTTCAAGACCATTTCCCGGACATCGGCCACAATGGCCCGGCGCCCCGCCTCGTCCACAATGGTCCCCGGTTCGTTATCATAAACCTCTTTGAGCAACTGCCAGCATAAGCCGTGAAAGGTGGCCACAACAGGCAATTGCGCAGTTTGAGGCATCATGGCCTGCAATCGTCTGCGCATCTCTTCGGCCGCCTTGTTGGTAAAGGTGACAGCCAGAATATGCCCGGCTTTGGCACCGCCCTTGTCCATCAAGGCCGCTATTCGACAGGTGATTGTACGGGTTTTGCCTGTTCCGGGGCCGGCGGATATAAGCAATGGACCGCTCTGGTGATCCACCGCATCCTTTTGCTCGGCATTGAGCGTAAATTCGGTCGGCGGGGGTTTTTCAAACAACACCGTGGGTTGCTCTTCTTTAGAAGATGGACTCGGGTCGATTGGCTGTTGCTTTGGTTTTGCTTCAGCAGCCGGATTTAACGACCGGGTAGAAATTTCCTTTGCAAACGCTTCCTCAGGCGGTTCGAAAAGGGGTTGCTGGCCTTGAAACATATTTCTTTCACGGGAATCGAAGATACGCACCCGGCCGAATTCACCGTCATACCCCGGATCGAAAAGAATGCGGTTTTGCCGTACACGGTCAATGGCTTCGGCCAACAGGGGAACCTTGCTTTTAGAAAGATCGTCCAGGGACACATCGCACAAAATATCAAATTCCGACCCATAGGAATGGATCAATGACCGGTAGGCCTGGGTTACTTTTTGCGTTTTCGGGCCGACCTGCAGGGTTTCAGCCAGCACATTTTCCAGGGGAATCAAATTGCGATAGGGGATGGATTTAAGGGGCGGCGCGCCCTCCGGCCGGTCTGCCAGCGCTTCCACCCGGTAAAGCACACCCAAAGTCAGAGGTTTACCGCAAACCGGGCACTTTCCTTTCAAATCCTGCGTCTGGCGCGGCTGGCTGCGAAACCCGCATTTTCGGTGACCGTCCACATGATACTTGCCCTCTTCGGGAAAAAACTCAATGGTTCCCAGAAATTGATCCGGGTCCGCGCTCTTCATGGCCCGCCGAATAGCACTGTAACTTAACTCGGTTTTGAAACAATTGGCTTCCCGGCCCAGTTTGGAGGGAGAGTGGGCATCGGAGTTGGAAACCAGGGT
>JBFFHG010000344.1:0-4921 GCA_041557055.1 Desulfosarcinaceae bacterium | reverse complement strand
AGGGGGTCGATGCCCAATACTTTCAAGCTTGCCAGGTAAAGCTGCTGAACGTTTTGGGGCGAAGGTTTCAAAAGAACCTGGTATTGGTAATAATATTGCAGCCGGTTGGGGTTCTCGCCATAACGACCGTCCGTGGGTCTTCGGGAGGGTTGGACATAGGCCACGTTCCAGGGTTCGGGCCCCAACGCCCGCAACAACGTGGTGTGGTGAAAGGTTCCGGCGCCCATTTCCAGATCATAGGGTTGCACCATGATGCAGCCATTGCCCGACCAGAATTTGTGCAAGGCCAAAATCACATTTTGAAAATACATTTTGCGTTCCTCATCCTCTCCAATGTGTCAAGTAACCTTAATCAACAGAATGGCCGGCCCCTGAACCCAGCCTCCGGTTTTCCAATAGGGCGTCTATAGCACGCAGTGGTGCTGAAAACAATCACAAGAGCCCCTGTGTATCCACCCCTGTGTCCAGAATGCGGGCGGTTTCCCGGCAGCCCAGGATGTGGGCCCAAGCGGGCCGCAACTGTTCGATTCGATCAGCACGCCCCAAAGCCCATAAACACCCCCCGCCTCCGGCGCCGGTAAATCGGGCACCGCACTGATGCTTTCGAGCCGCCGCCACCAAAGCTTCTCCCATATCGTCCAGGACCTCGGGCGTTAGCTGACAACGCAGATCGGTCTCCAGGTTCATCATGTTTTGCGCCTGCTCATAAGTCCCGGATGCCAGGGAACGGATAAACTGCCGGCTGCAATCCACAATACGGTGCCAAATGGTGCGGCTTTCACCGGCGATGAATTGGCGCACCCAAGTGCCGTTGATGTCTTTGGAAACATGGGGTATGCCGCAGTAGGCCACCATCAAATGGCGGCTGAAATCAGGGCAGTTCATGGACGGCACCAGTATCTCCTGTTCAAAGGGCGGGCGGGCCGGATCACCCTTCCAGTGCCAGCCGTTTACGCCGCCAAACACCGCCGCCAGTTGATCCTGCATACCGCACGGCACACCTGCGACGCTCTGCTCCACAGCATGGGCCAGCATTGCGACGGCGCTGCGATCCGGCAGAGCCACGCCGGTTTTGGCCAGCGCCTTTGAAAAAGCCCATATGAGCGCCACAGCCGCCACGGAAGAGCCTCCCAAAGCACTGCGCGGTGGTGAAGCCGAATGGATTTCAATATGCACGCCATCGGCCTGAAAGTAAGCGCCAACCGCCAGCATCAGCCCCAGTGGATGCTGAAAGGGCGCGCTGTCACTCTCTGCCACCAAACTTTCAAATCCATGGGAACTGATTTTGGTTCGCCCCTTATCAAAAGGAGAGATCCGCACCCGGGTCCTTAAATCCAAAGCCGCATTGAAAGTACAGGGCTTAAGATGGTTCAGGGGAAGATAGAAGGTGCTTAAATCCAAAGTGCCGCCCATATCGATGCGACAGGGCGCCGAAGCTTCAATGGGTCCTTGCTCTAAAACGGAACGAATCGTCGACATGTAAATCACCTCCAATATGGGGCATCAAGGGGAGCTAACGTGTCAATTACCGAATGCCGGATTCGGTTGTTAACGTGTTACGTCCTGCCGCCGCGTCTGTTGCAAAATTTTAAGGCTCTTGGGCACCCGGCCGATATGGTAAGGAACAAAGGCCTCCAGAAAAGCCGTTGCTTCGGTCATTGCCCGGCCTGAAAAACGGCCCCGTTTGGCCTTGACCAGGTCACCGTCCCCAATCCAGAGCAATTGCTTCAAGGTGCCTTTTGTTAAGTGCAATCCCCTGTGCCTGCCCGGCGGACATTGATTGCAGACCACCCCGCCCTGTCCCAAATCCACGCAAAAATCATGTTGGGAAATGTGATCGATATCTATCTGACAGCAGGCACAGCGCGCCAGTACAGGTTGCAACCCCTCCTGACCGACGAATCTCATCTGAAACAAGACACTGAGCATATCGGCCGCAATGGTCCCGGCATCCAATTCGTTCAGTACAAAGTTCAGTAATTGGTAGATATCGGGTCTTACCAACCCCTCTTCCATCCATAGGGCGATACACTCCACCCAGTAGCTTGCATAAGCGGTTTTTCCAAAATCGGAACGGATACGCCCCAGGGGATGGATCAAACTGGCCTCTTCCAACACCGCCAGCCCCTTGCGCCGACTCTCTCGGAAAGAGAGTTGGAGATTATTGAAAGGCTCCAGTATGCCTGGAAAACGCTTGGTGCTCTTTTTTGCCGCCTTGGCGATGAGGGTCCGCGTGCCATGATCCCGGGTCAAAACTGTCACGATCAAATCAAAATCGCCGTATTCCCGGCGCCGCAGCACGATGGCCGTCGTGGACAAACGGCTCATGGGGATCACAATCCCAACAATGTTGTCGCAATGATAAAGTAGAAGAATACGCTGACAATATCAATGGCGGTCGTAACAAAGGGACCGGTGGACACAGCCGGATCGATATTGAGACGCGCCATGACCATGGGAACAAATGATCCCACCAGGGCGGCAATGGCCATGGAACTCATCAGGGCCAATCCCACCGAAAGAGCCAACATTGAAAGGCTGTATGAGAATTGGGCCACAATAGCGATAAAGACACCGTAAATACTTCCGAGAATCAACCCGATGGTCAATTCCTTTATCACCACCGGCCACATATCGCTGATACTGAGCCTTCCCGTGGCCAGCCCGCGCACCACAATAGTGGATGACTGGGTTCCGATATTGCCGCCCATCCCCATGATTACCGGTATGAAAGCCGCCAAATAGGCGGTTTGACTCAACACCCCCTCAAAGCGTCCGATAATGATCAACGCCACGATTCCCCCCAGGCAACTGGCAAAGAGCCATGGCAGCCGGATACGGGTGCTCTTGATAACGGACTTGGTCTCCACGTACTCTTCGCCCACACCGGCCATCTTGAGAATATCTTCAGTGGCCTCGCTGCGGAAAATATCAATGACGTCATCCACCGTGACAATGCCAACCAGTCGGTTATTTTCATCTACGACGGGTACGGCCAAAATATCATAGCGGGCCACCAGCTTGGCCACCTCCTCCTGATCCATATCGGTCTGAACGGAAAAAACATCCGTGACCATAAATTTTTTCAAAGGGGTGTGGGCCGGAACCACAACCAACTGCCTCAAAGAACTGACGCCCACCAACTTGCCGTATTCATCGACGACGTAAAGATAAAAAGGCATCTCCACATCTGAATACTCTTTTTGCAGGGAAGCGATGGCTTCTTGAGCCGTGGTATCCTCTTTCAGGGCAATAAAATCGGGGGTCATAATACGACCGGCGGTTCCATCGGCAAAACTGAGAAGATCGGCAACCTCTTCCACGCCTTCCCTGCCCATCTTCTTTAACACAGCGGACGAGGTCTCCTCCGGCAGCAGATCAATCAACACCGCCACATCATCGCTGGCCATCTCCTCAAATATATCCGCCAGATTATCCAGGGGAATATCTTTGACCAGATCCAGATAGGCGTCTTCGTCCATTTCACTTAAAAGGATCCCCTTCTTGGCCACATCCGGGATCATGCTAAAAAGCTTGCGCTGATCGTTAAGCGGTAATGCATTGAAAATTATAGAAAGATCAGCCGCATGGGTTTTGGCGACAATTTTTCTCAAATTGGGATAGGCTTTGCGCCTCAGCAAACGCTTAATGCTATCGATGAGAATCCTGTTTTGATCATTGCCCATAACATCATCCTATCGGGCTGAGGTGATCGGCCGGTTTTTTATTCCATGATCTGAATATGGGAGCGCTGCCGAAGATCTTTAATCCACTCATTGAATTTTTGATCAACCACATCGGCATATAATTTTTGCTGAATTTCCGCCCGGACCTCATCCAGGGACCGGCCGCCGGACTGCATGATCCCTTCGACATAAAAGATCTGATAGCCCTGATCGGTATCCACAATCTCGGAAAACTGTTTTGGATCAACTCCTTGCAATGCCTGTTTGATTTGATCGGACAGCAGATTGGCGTCAAAAACCCCTAACAGGCCGTTGCGAGCGGCCGACGGCGCTTCAGAGTACTGCCCGGCCACTTTTTCAAAGGCCTGCCCGGCCTGCAAGCGTTCATAAAGGCCTTTGATTCTCTGGTATACGCTCTCCTTTTCCGTTGACGTGGCTGATGGAGAGACCTTCAATAAAAGATGCCGCAGCTCGTATTTGGTAGCGCCGCCATATTCACTTTGGTGGGAATCGAAATAACTTCTGATATCCTCATCGGTAATCACGATTTTGGATTTGACCTCACGATTCACCAATCTGGTGCGCAACACTTTTTCCTTGATTTGCTTGCGGTAGGCTTCAAAAGAGATGCCATCCAATTCAAGGGCCCGATGCAGATCCGTCTCGGACAGTTTGTTAATCTTGCGAATCTGAGCGATGGTGGCGTCCACTTCATCATCGTCAATCTTGATACCGTGACGCTGAATTTGCTGATCCGTCAACGTATCGTAAATGAGCTGTTCAAGTACCTGCTTGCGCTGCTCATTCAGAATCTGACGCTTCTGCGATGCAGGATAACCCTGCCGATCAAGGGTTCCCGAAACCACCGTCAACATCTGTTCCAAATCAGAAAGCAAGATAATATCATCGTTGACCATCGCCACAATCCGATCCACAACCTCCGCCCGGACATTGACGAACAGCAGCAGGACCAAAATCGTACATCCGCCCACCACCCTTGCGGCTGATTGACACGGCGGCCATCCAGTGAATTTTCCTCGCATTGACCACGTAAATTTTTTCATTGTATTTTTATCCGCTCCAGTGAACTTCTTCCAACAAATACATTTTTTGCCGAAAAATTTTCGTCATTGTCATTCGGAACCGGCCAAATGATTCCAACGCTGCTGGTGAATCTCCACCTGATAGGATTCGCGCAAATTTTCGATCCAGTCCTGATACATCTCTTCCGCTTT